>JAPKBI010000535.1 GCA_028823475.1 Halioglobus sp.
AAGGTTGAGGGCAAGCTTGAATACACTAGCCTGCTTTATATCCCCGCAAAAGCTCCGTTTGATCTGTGGAATCGCGAAATGTCGCGCGGACTGAAGCTGTACGTGCAACGCACGTTTATTATGGATGACGCTGAGCAGTTTTTACCGCTGTATCTTCGCTTCATCAAAGGCGTTGTAGACTCCAATGATTTATCCCTGAACGTGTCGCGTGAAATTCTGCAACAGGATCCTGCTGTCGAGAGTATGCGCAATGCCCTGACTAAGCGTGTCTTGGATATGCTGGGCAAAATGGCGAAGGCGAAAAAAGGGAATGATTACGCCACATTTTGGAAGCATTTTGGTACGGTGTTGAAAGAGGGGCCAGCGGAGGACACGACCAATCAGGTGAAGATCGCCAAGCTGTTGCGGTTTAGCACAACCCACACAGACCTAGAAGAGCAGGACCAAGCTTTGGAAGACTATGTGGCGCGCATGCAGGAAAAACAGGACAAAATTTACTATGTCGTTGCAGAGAACTTCAATACGGCTAAGAAAAGTCCTCATCTGGAAGTGTTTCGGAAAAAGGGCATCGAAGTGTTGCTGCTGTCAGACCGTGTTGATGACTGGCTGATGAACCACTTGCGTGAGTTTGATGGCAAGCAATTCCAGGATGTTGCGCGCGGTGCGCTAGAGCTTGCGGGAGACTCGGAGGAGGAGAAGCAAGCTCAGGAAACACTGACCAAAGAATCAGAGGCATTGGTAGAGCGCGTCTCTAAAGTGCTCGAAAACAGAGTCAGTGAGGTGCGGGCGACGGCTCGTCTTACCGATTCAGCAGCCTGTCTTGTAGTAGGGGATTTTGATATGGGTTCCCAGATGCGTCGCATTATGGAAGCCGCGGGTCAGGAAATGCCTGAGACTAAGCCGATACTGGAGATTAACCCTGCGCATCCGCTGGCGGAAATGCTTGATCAAGAACCTGACGAAGACCGTTTCGAGAGCCTAGCCAACATTATATTTGACCAGGCGACTCTTGTAGAGGGTGGGCAGCTAGATGATCCGGCAGACTATGTGTCTAGAATGAACAAACTGTTGGTGGAGATGAGGCAGGCCTGAACATCCGCCGCAGTCTAGACTCGAGATTCACAGCGCGATGATACTGACTATATGGCGGCATGGTGAGGCTGAGGACGGTGTAAACGACCGCCTTCGTCAGCTTACGGATGGCGGCCGCGATGATGTTAGCTTTGGCTGTGGTCAGTTTCACGCGGCCTGCAGCGCCAAAGGCATTCCGCACCCGCAAAGAATACTGCACAGCCCCTGGGTGCGAACGGTACAAACGGCGGAGATTATTGCCGCTGCTTTTTCACTGGCTACAGTCGCTGCTAAGCAGGCCTTGCATCCGGGCAGTGATGTGGCCGCTGTGGATGCGGCTATGTGCGCTGACGGCACACAAGAGCACATAGTGCTAGTGTCACACCAGCCGCTGGTGTCCGCGCTCGCAGATCACTACGTCGGCGAGGTGGGGTGTGTGCCGTTTCTGACGCCGGGCGGTCTGGTGACGATGTCACTGAACATGGTCGCACCAGACTGTGGAAGCCGGGTATTTTGGGCGTTCCCGCCGACTTACGAGGAGGGTATTTAGTGTCTGAGATTTCCGCTCTGCGCCCTGCAGTCCCATTGGAATGGTATGTTAATGGACTTAAGTTGGCGGGTCTGTCCTGGGGCGACCCAAGTGGCAAGCCGCTGCTTGCGCTTCATGGGTGGCTGGATAATGCCGCCAGCTTTTCCCAGTTGGCGCCGCTGCTGACCGATTTTTACGTTGTCGCTGTGGATCTTACCGGTCATGGCCAAAGCGCGCGCCGTTCGGCAGACGCCAGCTACCAGATATGGGATGATCTCCCCGAA
>JAPKBI010000087.1 GCA_028823475.1 Halioglobus sp.
AATGAGAGAGGCCACTATGGACGCTAACAAGGGAAAAGCACTGGACGCAGCACTGAGCCAGATTGAACGACAGTTCGGTAAAGGCACTGTCATGCGCATGGGAGATCGTGAGCATGTGGCTATTCCTGCCATCTCAACCGGTTCACTGGGGTTGGATATTGCTCTGGGTATCGGTGGCCTTCCCAGAGGACGTATCTGTGAGATTTATGGCCCCGAGTCTTCTGGCAAGACAACCTTGACCTTACAGGTGATTGCCGAGGCCCAGAAGTTGGGCGGCACGGCCGCATTTATTGACGCCGAGCACGCGCTAGACCCTGCCTACGCTGAAAAGCTGGGCGTACAGATGGATGAACTCCTTCTCTCCCAACCTGATACAGGTGAACAGGCACTGGAAGTTGCAGAAATGTTGGTACGTTCCGGCGCGGTTGATGTGTTAGTTATCGATTCAGTGGCGGCATTGACGCCCAAGGCTGAAATCGAAGGAGAGATGGGTGCTTCTCATGTGGGTCTGCAGGCGCGATTGCTCAGTCAGGCGATGCGAAAGTTGACCGCCGCTATCAAACAGACCAACAGTCTCGTTATTTTCATCAACCAGATCCGTATGAAAATCGGTGTGATGTTTGGTAGTCCGGAAACCACCACCGGCGGTAATGCTCTGAAATTCTATTCTTCTGTACGTCTGGATATTCGCCGTATTGGTGCAGTCAAGGATGGTGATGAAGTGATAGGCAACGAGACCCGGGTGAAGGTGGTGAAAAACAAGGTATCGCCGCCTTTTAAACAGGCAGAATTCCAGATCATGTACGGTCATGGTATCTATCGCATGGGTGAGGTAGTCGATTGGGGTGTGAAGTTGAACCTGGTGGAAAAGTCTGGCGCCTGGTATGCCTACAAAGGCGACAAGCTTGGGCAGGGTAAAGCCAATGCAGCCAAGTTCCTAGGTGACAATCTTGCAGTCGCTCGTGAAATCGAAGATCAGATCCGCGCTCAAATGCTAACGCCGCCGAAGCCAGCGGAGGCAGTAGCACCTGCCGATGCGGAAGAAAGTACCAAGGAAGCTGTTCCAAAGTAGCGATACTCTGGGAGCAGTATTAGTCTTGAACGTTTATTACAGGTGCCGGGGTCCCGCTTATCCCTCTCCAGCTCTCGGTGCCTGTTCTTACCATGCCTGAAGACCATCCACTAGAAAGCAACCCACCGGAAGAAGCGGCGACTGTTGAAAAAACGCCAGCTGATGTTCGTCTAGCTGCGATGAATTTGTTGGCGCGTCGTGAACACTCGGTGCGCGAGCTGCGCAATAAACTGAAACGCCGGTTCCCAGATCACTCAATGATTGACGAACAGATTGCTCGCCTTACCGGTCAAAACCTACAGAGTAATTTGCGCTTTGCCGAATGTTATGCCCGAGAGCGCATCGGTCGCGGTTACGGTCCTGTGCGCGTGCGTGAGGAACTGCGAGAACGAGGGGCCTCGGCTCTTGATGTTGCGGCTGCAATGAAGGAGTTGCAAGTTGACTGGTTTGTTGTCGCGTCAGAGGTGTTACTTAAAAAATTTGGCGCTCTGGCGCCCAGTGATATCAAAGAAAAAGCCCGGCGCGCTCGCTTTATGCAGTATCGGGGCTTCATTGCTGAACATTATCAAAAGCTTTTATAGGCCCAGTATAGTGCGCCAGTTGTGATCAAATAATACACAGTTGCTAGTGGCGCAGTGCCTCTTCTACAAAATCCAGGCGGTCCTGGCCGAAGTACATCTCGTCATTCATGAAAAACGTAGGTGTACCGAAAACGCCGCGCGCGACCGCCGCTTCGGTATTAGCGATGAGTTCTGCCTTTACCTCCGGATCTTGGGACAAGGCCAGCAGCGCCTGCGCATCCAGTGAATGTGCCGTCAGCGCGGCTACGACGACTTCTGTGTCGCCCATGTTTTTCTCCTGCACCCACACCGCGTCATACATGGCATTGATAAAGGTCTGCGCACAGTCGAGACGCTGGGCAGCGATGGCAGCCCGCATCAGGTTTAGCGTGTTGATCGGAAAGTAGGGGTTGGGATTCAACGCCACACCATAGCGATGCGCAAAACGCGGTAGATCGTGCGCCATCATGTAGTGCCCCTTTGCCGGAACGGCTACCGGGGAAGTGTTGCCGGTGGCCTTGAATACACCGCCGAGCAGCATTGGTTTGTAGGCCACATCCAGAGGGTACAACGCAGCCAATTGACTGAGCCGCTTGTGCGCCAGATAGGCCGTGGGGCTGCCGAAGTCAAAGTAGAAATCCAGTGTTTTACGCATGAGTCTTTCCCTGTCCTGATAATAGCGGTGCGATACCGTGCGGACCGAAGAGCCGGGTCGACCTCTGCGCCCGTCATGTTCAGACGCAGGTTGGCGCTGATATTCAGCATTGAGCCGTTCTATTAGGCCGCTTTTGGCGCGGGCTGGGCACCTCGGATTAGGGCGCCGGGCACGGCTCCTGTGTGTTTGCCATTCTCCATGATGATCTCACCATTGACGATGGTGGCGATATATCCACTTGCACCTTGGAACATGCGTCGTCCGCCCGCAGGGAGGTCGTAAATAATTTGCGGTGATTCCAGTTGTAACGTCTCGAAGTCGATCAAGTTAAGGTCAGCTTTCATGCCGACTTCCAGCGTACCGCGATCTTCAAGACCTACGCAGCGCGCGGTGTCAAAGGTCTGCATCTTGACAACATCTTCGAGTTTCAGGCGATGGCCGCGCTCGCGGTCGCGCACATAATAGCTGAGCATCTGGGTAGGAATGCTGGCGTCGCACAATACGCCGCAGTGCGCACCGGTATCTGCGAGAGAGATAACGGTGCTGCTATCCTCTAGCAGTTCAACCTGTCGACTGAGATCGTTCGCGCCGTAGCCAAAGCAGGGAAAGTACACGACCGTTTTTCCGTTGTCCTGCATCATCAGGTCGTAGCAGAATTCTTGCGGAGACACGCCAGCCTCTGCCGCTTTGGCTGCAATGCTGTCTTCGGGGGCCGGCTCATAGTTGGGCGGATTACCTAAAGGATACAATTTGTCATAGCCGCCGATGATGGTATCCATGAACGAATCGCCCATTAGCGGCAAGTCCTCAGCGACAATGGCAGCGCGGACTTCAGGTTTTTGCAGTTCAGCTAAGCGGTCCTCGTGGGACATAACGGACAGCGGGCCATAGTTGGCATGAAAGCTGAACGGGTTGATGGTGCCGTCCCAGCTAAGCAAGATGTTCACCGGACGAGCGCCAACGTGAGGAATCAGTTGTGCGCCCTCAGCGTTGGCTTGGCGACAGTAGTCCAGCTGCTTGAGGACACGATCCCAGTCCGCCTCTTCACGGAAAAAAAGCACGAAATTAATCTGGCAGTTATTGTCGACCGACAGCCGCTTCATCCAGTCCATTTCCTGCTCCCAGTTATGGAAGTCAGATACTAGGCCGAAGATACCCTTGCCGCCCAGTTCGCCGATGACTTTTCCAATGCCGAGTAGCTCAGCTTCATCGGCGTAGGTTCCCGGCATGGCCTGGTCGCCGCCAGTGGTGTGCAATTCGGTGCGTGATGTGGTGAACCCGATAGCGCCGGATTCGATACCTTCTTTAACAATGGCTGCCATAGCACTGACATCTGCAGGCGTTGCTATCTCATTTTTGGCGCCACGTTCACCCATCACATAGGTCCTTACGGCACAGTGAGGCACCTGAGCACCGACATCGATGGCGCGCGGGAATTTTTCGACAGCATCGAGATATTCAGGGAAAGTTTCCCAATCCCATTTCACACCTTCATGCAGCGCAGCGCCGGGAATGTCTTCCACGTCCTCAACCACGGTGATAAGGCGACCTTGAGCGTCTGCATTGGGCTCGCAGGGCGCAAAACCAATACCACAGTTACCCATGATGAGAGTGGTAATGCCGTGGTTCGCAGCGGGGCTGCAAAGAGGGTCCCACGTGGCCTGTCCGTCCATGTGAGAGTGCACGTCCACCCAGCCTGGGGTCAGTAATTTGCCCTGGGCATCGATTTCTCTATTGCCTTTGGCTTTGACATCGCCCACTGCAGCGATCTTGCCATTATTGATGGCGAGGTCACCAGCAAATGCGGGCTTGCCCGTACCATCGACTATGTTTGCATTACGGATTACCAGATCGTACATGTTTATCGTCTCCAACGAATATCATCGTAGATTGTACTTAACTTACTGAGGCCCACGCTAGTCCACGCTTGCTAAATGCTTCAGTCGGTTTAAATTTTACGGATTTGTGGCGATCTGTAGAAGGTCTGTTGCATTCCTTTTCTGCCGGACTGAATATGAGCTTTCCTCAAGATAGCCTAGACAACCGGTCGATACAGGTCTACGGTTAATTTGATGCTATTTAACAACAAGGGGCAGCCCCATGGATCTTAATCGCCGTAATTTTACCCTCGCTTCTCTCACTGCGTTGAGTGCACTGGCGCTAAATCCAGTTCAGGCGGCGGGGCCTCCGATCAATCGCAGGATTGTACTGGCTGCGCGGCCTGTAGGCATGCCCTCGAAGGACGATTTCAAGCTGGAAACATTACCAGTGCCTGTGCCGCAGGACAGTCAGGTGCTACTCCAGACTCGGTTTTTATCGCTGGATCCCTATATGCGAGGCAGGATGAACGCGGGTAAAAGTTACGCGGACAGAGTTGAGTTGGGCGACGTGATGGTCGGGGGTACGGTGAGCCAGGTGACCCGTTCTAACAATCCTGCTTTTGAGAAGGGTGATCTGGTAACGGCCTATGCGGGTTGGCAGGACTATGCTTTGTCTGATGGCAGTGATTTGACCAAGCTTGATCCGCGTATCGTCCCGTCCTCTTACGCACTGGGTGTGCTTGGCATGCCAGGGTTGACCGCGTATGTAGGATTACTCGATATTGGTCAGCCTAAACCTGGAGACACGGTAGTGTTGGCTGCCGCAACCGGAGCGGTGGGCTCGGTGGTAGGCCAGATTGCAAAACTCAAGGGCTGTCGTGTGGTGGGTATTGCGGGTGCGAAAGAGAAGTGTGCCTATGCGGTAGACGTGCTGGGTTATGACGCCTGTGTGAGTCATTATGATGATGATTTGGTAACTCAGTTGGCCATGGCCTGTCCGGATGGTGTTGATGTCTATTTCGAAAACGTGGGCGGCAGTTCTTGGGAAGCGGTCATGCCGCTGCTCAATAATTTTGCACGGGTGCCGATCTGCGGTTTGATTTCACAATACAATCTGACCGAGCTGCCTTCCGGGCCTGATCGTATGTCGCTGCTTCAAGGGCTTATGCTGCAGCGCAGCCTGAAAATGCAGGGCTTTATTGTGAGCAACTACCGTGACCGTATTCCGGCTTTTATCGGCGACATGAGCGATTGGCTTGCCGCGGGGAAGATTAAATACCGAGAGGATATCGTCGACGGTCTGGAAAATGCGCCACAGGCATTTCTCGGTCTTTTTTCGGGTCAAAACTTTGGAAAGCTGGTCGTAAAAGTCAGCTAGTAAGATATTTTCACCCGCGATCTTTATTGAGGAAATATGCCTCGATAACGTGACCTTTGATACGGCTTCACGCCAGTGTCTATGCCGTGCCCAAGGCGCTAACCTGTACAATAAATGACATCAGGCAACCGCACTCACAGCTGAGGCGCAAAGGTATCTGCCGACGCTAATTTCCAGTCGCGTGCCCAGTCGTCCGGCACAACATCACTCAATAAAACATTCGCTGCAAGAGGTGGAAAAACGTCGTCAAAATGTTGGTTGATACCATTTGCGCCGCGTCGCCAGATCAAATGAGGAAACATTTTTTCGGGGTCGTCAAGACCCATTGCGCCGATGATCTCGAAGGCTGAGCGCAGTGTGCGCTGCTGAAAACTGGCAACCCGCTTGTGTCGACTCTCTACGTCCAGTGCCTTCCCGCGCACTGGATCCTGCGTGGCAATACCCGTTGGACATTTGTTGGTGTTGCAGGCCTGGGATTGAAGGCAGCCTAGCGCCAGCATTATAGTGCGGGCTGCGTTAACAGCGTCAGCGCCAATCGCCAGCTTGGTGACTATATCAAAGCCAGTTGCTGTCTTGGCCGACGAAATGATACGAATTTTTTCACGCAGACCCGTGCCCACTAGGCAGTTATGCACGAAGCTGGTGCCTTCCAGACAGGGAACCCCTAGTCGGTTGCTGAACTCTACCGGTGCTGCGCCGGTGCCTCCCTCGGCGCCATCGACGGTGATGAAGTCGGGTGCAATGCCCGTCTCCAGCATGGCTTTACAAATCGCCAAAAATTCATACTTGCGACCAATACACAATTTAAAGCCCACTGGTTTTCCGCCACTCAACTCCCTAAGTTTAACCACAAAATTCAGCAGACCCTTCGGGGTGCTGAACTCTCTGTGTCCAGGAGGTGAG
Organism: Halioglobus sp.; assembly: GCA_028823475.1. Taxonomy (GTDB): domain Bacteria; phylum Pseudomonadota; class Gammaproteobacteria; order Pseudomonadales; family Halieaceae; genus Marimicrobium. The sequence continues at coordinate 6,389 of JAPKBI010000087.1, forward strand.
ATCACATCTTCGCCCACAGTGACCAGTCTGATTCGTGCAATTTCGCTCGATACCTTAGCCGCGGGCAGCACGCCGCCATGAGATGGCTTTGCACCCTGTGATATTTTTATTTCAATCATCTTGACTTGGTCAAGCGTGGCTGAGGCTTTGAATGACTCTGGATCAAATCCACCATCAGGCGAGCGACAGCCAAAATAGCCAGTACCGATCTGCCAGACGATATCTCCACCCTGTCGATGATAGGGGCTGAAGCCTCCTTCGCCGGTGTTATGGTAGAAACCGCCCAGCTTTGCGCCCTTGTTGATTGCCATAATGGCGTTGGCACTGAGTGCACCGAAACTCATGGCGGAGCAATTCAGGCGCGCAGCATTGTAGGGTTGGGTGCAGTGATCGCCACCAATCAACACGCGTTTAGACTCTTCGAGCACCTCGGTCGGTGCGATCGAATGCGCAGCGCCTAGCCAGCCCGTTTTGGTGATCTCATGTGCTGTACCAAAAGGTTGGGTATCGTCCAGCCCTTGCGCTCTCCGATAAACGAGATCACGCTCCTCCCTACTGAAGGGCAGCTCTTCGGTATCGCCGGCGATAAAGTATTGGCGAATTTCTGGGCGGATAAACTCCAACGCGTAACGCATATAGGCCGCCACTGGATACAGTCGATTTAGCGTGTGAGGGCTGAACCACAGGTCGTGTATACCAACCACCACATACAGTCCAAGAATGAAGGAGATTACGTGAGCTGGGGCCCAATGATTGGACGCTACATAAATAGAGGCTGGGAAAAGCACCAGAGCAATAAACCAAAATAGTTTCTGCATGAACGTCACAATATATGCTCCTTGAAAAGTACAGTTGTAGGATTCACAAAATCCTTTGAGTTTGTTGTGCGCCTGCCATGATCATTCCTTGGGCAGCTGAGTCACATGTTCGCAAAACGTAATGTTGCATTATGCGCTAACGACAGGTTTTCTTTTTTGCAAGTCAAGAGCTTCTTAGTACCTGGTCCGTAGGCATAAATAAACTGGCCTAATTTTAGCGTGTCAATCATCGATTCCGCAATCTCGGCACGCACTGCAGGGCAACCCCATGAACGCCCCAGAAGGCCTTGGGCGCTTGCTGCGACGGGATCCACATAGGGTGCTCCATGCATAACGATAAAGCGCTGCATTGCAGATTCATTGAACCCTTTACTTAACCCCTGCAGTCTCAGTGAATAGCCATTGCCGCCTTGATAGGTGGTCTGTGTCAGAAATAAACCTAAGCTGGTTTGATGGCTGCCCTCGCGATCTGAAAATGCGTTGGGAATGTCGCCACCAGAACCCTGACCATGCGCAACATGTTCTTCGAACAATAATGCCCGGTTGTTCAAATCAATTACCCACAGACGTCGCTGCCGAGAAGGAATGGTGTAATCGATAATAGCCAGACGGCTGGCCGACTGTCCAACACCATTGTTCTGTGCGCATTTCATGGCGGCAACGGCTTCTGATATCGCAGCAGAGTTCAGTGTTGGGGCGAGGCGGCTTATCAGGGCAGAGTCATCGGCCTTTACCTGAATGGTGGCAAGCAAGCCGAACGCCAGAGCAGGCAATAAGCGCATGATGATTATCTTGGTCACAACGCGCGCATTCAAGCTGCCTAATCGAAATAGAAC
>JAPKBI010000088.1 GCA_028823475.1 Halioglobus sp.
TTTATGGTGGACTTGATATCCCCCAAGTAAAGATTTGATGGTGACGTCTCGGGTGTTGGTAGGGAAGCAGACTAAATGCTAAATATAATCAACAGCCAGGCAGGATGCTGCTCAAATTAACATTGATTCTCAGATCAAGCAGGCCGTGGTTCACACACGACCGCTTGCTAATTAAGGCCTACTCAGGAGCATCCATAACAGGGGCGCCATCAGGGCGTTCGCCCGCAGTGTTACCCATAGTTGGCGCAGCGTGATCAGCAGGTGCTCCAGCGTGTTCCGCAGTTGGCGCAGCGTGATCAGCCGGTGCCCCGGCGTGTTCCGCAGTTGGCGCAGCGTGATCAGCAGGTGCTCCAGCGTGCTCCGCAGTTGGCGCAGCGTGATCAGCCGGTTCGCCCCCGTGTTCCTGTTCGTTATGTCCGCCAGCGAAAGCGAGCAGGGGGAGTGACAAAATAAAAGTTAATAGGGTTTTCATGACACATAGTTCTCGTGATTAAGGTGTTGACATTATCAGTGCTCCGGGGGCTGTGGTCACGACATTTTACTCAGGCAAAGCTGTTTTTCGCTTACTAAGGCTTAAATTACTGGATTTAAAGGGGTCGACAAGCCATGCGCCCGGCGAGAACGCCTGCTCTCGCGCATCGGGTAAGCCCAGTGCATTTTCTGAATTGTTGGTTGTGCCGCCCGTTTTTGGCCGCTGGTAGCTGCCGAATAGGTGGTCCCAAAGGCTGAAAATAGTTGAAAAATTCGCATCGCCGTAATGGCGGTTGACGGCGTGATGGCTGGCATGAAAGCGGGGTGTGACGATCAGTGACGATATCACTCGCTCAACACCGTCAGGGAAATCGGTATTACTATGATGAAACTGAGCGCACAGACTTACTATTGCTTCAAATAAAAACCATGCGATGGTGGTAGGTCCCCATATGGCAATCCAAAGTGCTTTGGCTAGCGCCGATATCATTAGTTCTCCTGGGTGAAAGCGCAATGCCGTGGTGACATCCATCGCGGTATCCGCGTGATGTGCTTTGTGAAAGCGCCATAAGAAGGTGACTCTGTGATTCGCTCGGTGCCAAAAGTAGTCAAAGAAGTCTAATACGACGAGAGAAAGTGCGAGCTCGAGCCAACCGGTTAAACCCAGCCAGCGCGAGATACCCCAACCCTGTTGCTCGATGAATACGATCCATAATAGAAGCGGCACGTAAATCAGTAGTCGGATTAACATCGTGTTAAGTACTGCTATGCCGCTATGAAATAACAAGCGTTTGATTCTGCTCTCGCGCCAAGGCCGCTTTGGCGCAAGGGTTTCGATGCCTAGAAAAAATAGCAGACCTCCTAAGAAAACAACCAGTTTTCCTGTGTCTAGGTCTATGCTCATCCCAGCAGTATGCGTGTGGGAACTTACAAGTCAAACCATCAGCAGAAATAGAACTAACCTGTCCGGTGAAGCCTAGCCTATGTCGATTTTTACACGAGTAGACCCAGGTCCCTAAAAAGTATTTAAGACCTCTAGGAATATTGAGATGAAAATCGGTGGGCATCGTTCTAGCCTGCTGATTTTGTTAGCATCTTAACGATGAGCACGTCACGATCAAAGTTCTCTTGGTATTTGGCTGGCGTCGTCGGACAGTTCCTCCCGTGGGGTATCAATAGCGTCTTGTTTACTTGGATGATCGCGGTCTATCTCGAAGAGGGTGGGGTTCGGCTGGGAATCGCTCAGATGTGTATTCAGTTGCCGGGCCTGGTTTTTATCTTGTTCGGTGGACTTCTCGCCGACAGAGTCGACCGGCGTACGATACTCATTGTTTTTCAGTTCCTCGCAGCGCTGCCAGTATTTACGTTAGTGTTATTGATCGAAATATCGTCTCTTAGCTACCTGATGTTAATAGTATTCGGAGTCAGTGTAGGGAGTTTTAATGCATTCATTCAGCCGGCCAGAGACAGCGTCTTAAATCAGGTGTCGGGACCCAATATCCAGCAGGCCGTGACGATTACCATGGGCTTGTCATTTTTTGCGCAAATTGTCGGGTTCGGGTTTGCCGGCCAGGCAGATACTGCAGGCCCCGTTCCGCTGTTGCTCATACAAGGGACAGTTTTACTTTTCGGTGCCTTAGTTGCGTTAAAGCTACCTTCTTCGGTGCCGAAGAGGACTCCGCTTGCTGAGTCCAGAGAAAAAGATCGTAAAAGCGTGTTTGGCGATATTAGTGATGGCCTATCTCTTATCTTTCATTCGCCTCGAATGCTCCCCGTGATGATCTTGATGTTTTCTGTCGGAGTGTTTTATATGGGCGCCTTCTCTGTGTTGAATCCGCTTGCCGTCAGAGATGTCTACGGTGGTGCCGCTTTCGATATAGCGCTTTCCTTTATGTGTTTTATGGTTGGCACCATTATAGTGACGATTATCTTGGTGGCGACCGGCGGGATTAGGCGACAGGGTTTGGGCTTGATGATTGCACTGGTGGCTGGTGGTGTTTGTTTGATCTTAACAAACCTCAGACTACCATTTTACGGCTACCTTTTTTGTATTGGACTTTGGGGAATGTGTGGCGGCGTTGCAATGAGCCTAGGGCGAGCAATTGTTCAGGAGTCAGCGCCAGAGAATTATCGAGCAAGAGCATTGTCTATTTATTCGCTAGGTACGCTAGGTGGGGCTCCGATCGGAGCGGTATCAATGGGGTACTTTGCGTCAGTTATGGGCCCGTTATTAGGATTCTTTGTTGCCGCTGCAGGAGTCTTTTTTACGGTAGTGGTTGTCTCGATAATGACAAGCCTTTCTACCGTAGATCGCCTTCAAAAATAACGTTTTACGTCTTTGCCGCTCGGTGATCGACTAGCCTGGACGAAAACCGTTTTTATCTATTCAGTAGTCAATCCTGCAGTCGATATATCCTTGCGGCTGTGCCGCTGAAGACAGATGTTTTTTCGTCTTCCGAAAGCCCGGCTTTGGCCGCGATTCTTTTAAACATATTCCAGAGCGTGCGATAGGAAATACACTCTTTGTCGACGGGGAAGTTGCTCTCAAACATACAGCGGTCTGGTCCAAAAGCTTCGATTGCAGCGATGTAGTAGGGGTAGAGAAGATCACAGAACGCCTCGGAACTTAGCGGTATATCTTTTTTGTGCATATGGAAAGGAGGTTCCCAGTCACCTGCCCGCATCTGGGCTCCACCTAGTTTCATGACTGTATTTGGGCTTGCCGCAACGATATCGATACATTCTCGCCATCTTGCGAATGTTGCCACATCTGCGCTTGGGTCAACAGTGCCTCCGAAGTGATTGACGATTATAGGAACTTCAGGATGGGCCTCCGCCAATTTAGCGAGGGTAGGCAGACGTTCAAAATCCGGTGAGTAGTGATCGTATGAGAGATTGTACTTTGCCAGAAGCGCAAAGCCATCAAGATAGGTTTGGTTGAGATCAGATGGAAAAGCAGTACGTATCCCTCGAAAGTTGGCTGACGCGGCTAGGTGGGCTTGGAGCACAGGTTCTACGCTGGTGCCTGCTCTCAGGTCTGCTGATCCGAAAATCCCCGTACACAGTCGCGTCGAACCGTAAATCCCTGAGCGGCTCATGGCGGCAACCCCATGAACGAACTCTGTTTCACCAACGCAGCGCATGTCTTTTGGGCCGGCTGCGCGAAAGAAAGCGCCGCATTGGGCAAAGACCGTTTGAGTAATGTTATGACCACTTTTGTTGATGTCCGCCATGATTTCTTCGCACAGATAAACCGTTTGTTCAAAGATTGAGTCTGCCGCTCGGTTGTCCCAAAGGTGATGGTGCGGATCTATAATTGGCAGATCGGGCTCCAGAACTGCCTCGGGTTCTTCTCCAGCAATGAATCTCTCTATGTTGCTGTTTTCAGGGTAGGTCATTTTAAAACTCCAGAGGTAAATACCGGTGCTGTTTGAGAATGGCGTGAGGTCGTTCTATTTACTCAAGGTTGTATAAAAATTAGTGTTTGTACTCTAAACGGGCTTGTCCGTTTATACTGCGCCGCTATTATTAAATCATCAAGCCTGCACAGGACCTTTCATGCTTAATCACCAAACGGCACAATCAGTCATTGACCATGGCATTTCACTCGGCGCGGACTTCGCCGAACTATTTGTAGAAAAAAGTCAGACCAACACCATCAGCACCTTGAGCAACCAGGTGCAATCTGTTGAGTCGGGGATAGACTTCGGCATAGGCCTGCGACTGGTCTATGGCACCAAAGTCCTCTATGGCTACACCAACAAGCCGGAGGGAGATGAACTGAAAAGAATTCTGTCTGAGCTGGCTGCGAAAGACTTGCGAGACCCAAGTGTCTCGGCATTCAATTTTGACTATAGGCAGATAGAAGATTTGCATCTCGCATTGCGCACGCTAAGCAATGATTCTGAGGTTGAGAGCAAGGTGGCTTACCTGCTGGCAGCTGACGTTGCGGCTCGAGCCGCCAGTAATATGATCTCGCAAACTCGGGGTACGTGTCGTCAAAAAGAGCAGCACGTCGAACTCTTTAACAGTGAAGGTTTGCATACAGGGGATACACGTAACTACATTCGTACCTCACTCACATCCATTGCATCAGATGGCTCCGAGCAGGCGACAGGTAGTTGGAATGACGGTGGTTTGATGGGCTGGGAACTTGAAGATGATATCAATGCTGAAAAAACCGGAACAGAAGCGACAAGGCAAGCGTTAGTTAATCTTGGTGCAAAACCTTGCCCCTCTGGTCGTATGCCAGTGGTCATCGGTAATGGTTTCGGCGGTGTTATTTTTCATGAGGCCTGTGGCCATTTGCTGGAAACGACCTCGGTCGCGAAAAAAGCGTCTGTGTTTCACGACCAGATGGGTCAAATGATTGCAAATACAGCGGTGAGTGCTGTGGATGACGGCACGATGACCAAGCAGTGGGGGTCGATCAATATTGATGACGAAGGTCTTGATACGCAACGAACGCAATTGATCAAAGACGGCAAGCTAACCAGTTTTCTTGTCGATAAGATTGGCGCGGAGCAAACTGGATTTGAGAGAACCGGTTCTGGCCGACGTGAGTCCTACAAATATGCGCCCGCCAGCAGGATGAGAAACACTTTTATCGAGCCTGGAGATGCGGGTCTGGACGAGATGATCGGCTCTATTGATAAGGGCATCTATGCGTCTCATATGGGGGGTGGTTCAGTGCAACCTGGAACGGGTGAGTTTAACTTTGCGGTCACGGAAGGGTATTACGTAGAGGATGGCAAGATTCAATACCCCATAAAGGCAGCAACGCTCATCAGCACTGGCCCGGCAGTACTCAAAGAGATCTCAATGGTAGGTAGCGATTTCTCTTTGGCATGTGGCATGTGTGGTTCAGTCTCGGGAGCGGTGCCAACGTCTGTGGGTCAGGCAACCCTAAAGGTAGATGACATCCTTGTCGGGGGTAATGCCTGATGACTATTTCTGATCAGGCGAACCAGGTGATTGATCTTGTTAAAGCCGCAGGCGCGAGCGGCGACCTGATTATTGACCAGGGAGAATCCTTGTCCCTTAAAGCAAGCGACGGTGAGCTTGAAGAATACAAGGTGAGTTCGAGCCAAATTTTTGGCTTGAGAGTGATCAAAGACGGCAAAGTAGGTACCGCTTATAGCGAGGCTGCGGATAGTGACGCCTTAAGTTCGCTAGTCGAGCAGGCCCTGACGAACGCGAGCTTTACGGCAATAGAAGTTCATGAAAATATTCTATCCAATGAGGTGACCCTCAAAACAGATGACTTGGTTTTGTGTCCCGCCGAAGAGGTAAGCATTGATGAGAAAGTTAACTTTGCTTTAAGGATGGAAAGTGATCTTGCCGCCAAGGACAAGGTGAAAAACGTGCCGTATAACGGGGTTCAGGACAACACGACTCAGCGCCATATTTTTTCAAGCGCAGGCCTCAATGCGTATTCCAAAAGCAGAATGTGTGCCGCCTATGCCTATGCGCTGATTGAACAGGGTGATAAGAACGCGATGGAAGGCATCGGCCAGGCAGCACGATTGTTTACTGCTCTAGATGCTAACGATATCGTTGAGAAGGCCTACACCCATACTCTTAATATACTTGACGGTTCTCCTGTACCAAGTGGTCATTATGATGTGATATTCGATGAAGAGGTCCAAGCCTCTTTATTTGGAGTTTTTACCCTTATGTTTTCGGGGAAATCAGCCAAGGATGGGGTGAACCCCATGAGGGAGAAATTAGGTGACTCTATTGCCGATACCCGATTGAACATTACTGACCAGCCGCTGAGTACTGAGGGGTTTGGGTATCAATTGTTCGATGCAGAAGGTACAGCTACACAATCAACACCCTTGATCGTTAACGGGACCCTCAACACGCTTATCCATAACAGTGCCACAGCATCTTTTTTTGATATGCAGACCACCGGGCATGCTGCACGGGGACCAAAATCGACGATGGGTGTGGGGCTGCACCAGCTCGAGATATCTGCAGGCAGCGCCTCCCAGACAGATTTGTTTTCCGGAAAATACCTGATGCTAACGGACCTGACAGGAATGCATTCAGGTGCCAATGCTATCTCCGGTGATTTCAGTTTCGGTGCTTCAGGATTCCTTTATGAAGATGGGCAACTGAGGCAACCGGTGCGAGGCGTTACCGTGGCGGCAAACTTCTATGACATGCTTAACAAAATTGCACTGATTGGAGATAAGCAGTTTTGGAACTGGGAAAAGTCCGCCCTGATGCCTCATCTGCGTTTTACTGACCTAGCTATTTCGGGTTAGAACATACCCTTACTTTGCCTAACGGCTGAGAAATTCGCGTGGTCGCTCGTCCTTAGAGGAGGTTATGCGTTTGGAACCACCCACGCATAGTACTGCTGAGGGATCATCGGAATCGTAAAGCTGTTGCAGTGCGGCGCATAATCTCTGAATTAACGCGCCGTTCAGTGCGTTGAGTTTGTTTGCACAATTAAGTGTAATGATAGGAGTAGTTCCTCTCTATTGGTGCAAAAAAATTAGGCATTTTGGTCAGCCTCTCCACGTAAACGATATATTCGTTCTGCGGTACCGTAGAACATCCCGTCTTTTTCTTCTTCGCTGAAGTCTGCGACGATCTTCTTTAGACCGTTGTATAACACCTGATAAGAGATAGAGAGTCGATCAACGGGAAAGTTACTTTCGAACATGCAGCGATCTGGTCCAAAACAATCGATGGTGTGCAAGTAGTAGTCTCGTTGCGCCTCGACAAATTCGTCTGAATCAGGTGGAGTCGATCGACTGTGCCAACCAAACCCATTGTCTGGCATCGCCAGCCCGCCGATTTTTGCAACCACATTGTCGCACTCCGCGATTTTTTTAATGTCATGCTTCCATTGCTTAAATATTTCGGCTTTCTTGTCTGCGTAATAACCGACACCAAGAGGTGTGCCGAAATGGTCCAGTATCATCTGGGTGTCAGGTGCAGCTAGAGCTAGTGCATGGAAATCTTTGTTTTGATAATGATAATGCCAAGTGTCGTAGCTGTAGCCCTTGCTGCCGAGTAGGCGGACACCGGCTCTAAATTTTTGATCAGCATAAAGCCCTTTTGGTGCGCCACCAGGAATAAGCAACTCTTTGGGGTGTGTGGCAAAGGCCCCGGCGTGACGAATGCCTCGGAATAGGCCATTGCCAGAGACCTCATGTCCGGCAAGAATTTCAACTAACTCATCCCCTAAGGTCAGATCCGCATGTGCAACAATACCGGAGATTTTGGCGCCGCCTCTCTCAGCTGATTCTGCGGCTTGTTCGGCAACGAACCGGGTTTCGCCCAGTGGGCGTAAATGCTCTGGGCCACCTTTTAAGTATTCCGCATGGCATTCGACGAAAACGGTTTTGACAATATTGTGGCCTGAACCCGAATCAGCATGCAGGTTCTCTACGACATATTCGTTGCCTGGGTGGCGCCAAAGATGATGATGTGGATCTATGATTCGTTGCTCTGGGTCGATGATATCTTCAGTGATGCTGTCTAACCAATCTTGGCTGCCGGGTTTGCTCATATGGGTCTTCTCATGTAAT
>JAPKBI010000536.1 GCA_028823475.1 Halioglobus sp.
TGAAAGTATCTGTGCTTTGCCCGCAAGCAGTTCGCACAGCGATGACCGCAGATAACCCGGATGGAGTCGCCAGCGTAGATGGCATGATGGAACCAGAGGTACTTTGTGATTCTGTTGTTGAAACATTAAGGAACGAACAGTTTCTGGTACTCCCCCACCCTGAAGTGCTGACTTATATGCAGCGCAAGTCAGGTGACTACGATCGATGGATCAAGGGAATGAGAAGATTGCAGGAGGGCTACGGCAACTTTGACTGGCCATAACTTTGGCGGAGTAAAACTTTGAAGGCGTATAGCCGTCCCGCAGTAGCCCGGAGAAATTGACCTGGATCACTGAATTCGAATAGACTCGATCTTAGCGCCGATTTGATTTCAGATTGCGGGCGCTTTAAAAGTGCAGCTAAATAGTTATGGCCTACTTTAGCAGCAAGCGAGTAGGTTTTTTTTGCTTAAAGGAAATGTAATGCCACTCAAAATACCTGACGGGTTACCCGCTTCTAAGGTTCTGCAGAAAGAAAATATTTTTTGTATTGATAGCAGCGCGGCGCAACAGCAGGACATACGAGCTATTCGGGTCCTGTTATTGAACCTTATGCCAAAAAAGATTGAGACGGAAATCCATATCCTGCGTATGTTGTCCAACTCTCCATTGCAGGTGGACGTGGAATTGCTACGAATCAACGACCGACCGTCAAAACATACTCCCATCGAGCATATGGATAACTTTTATAAGAATTTTTCTGAAGTAAAAGAAAATAAATACGACGGGCTCATTATTACTGGCGCACCACTTGGTCAGGTAGACTTTGATGACGTGAGCTTCTGGCAGGACATGAAGGAAATCATGGACTGGTCGGTTAACAACGTGACCTCGGTTCTATTCCTCTGCTGGGCCGTTCAGGCTGCGATGTTTCATTTGTATGGCGTTAACAAAACTATTTTGCCCAAAAAAATAAGTGGGGTTTACCCCCATAGAATAATTGACCCTCTCTCACCTATAGTCCGCGGCTTTGACGATATATTTAACGCGCCGCACTCTCGTTATGCCGAAGTACCGGCTGCCCAGCTAGAGAAATTAGAGGACATCGAAATGATAGCGGACTCTGAATTCGCGGGACCCTACGTGTGGGGACATAAGGACGGCAGGCACCTTTTCGTTACCGGTCATTCCGAGTACGAGCCCAATTGCCTAAAAGATGAATATGAACGTGACCTAGAAGCAGGCGTTAACCCGGAAGTTCCGGAAAATTATTTTCTAAACGATGACCCGCGAGAGGATCCCGTGGTGACCTGGAAGAGCCATGGCAACCTCCTATTCAGCAACTGGTTGAACTATTTTGTATACCAGAAAACCCCGTTCAATCCCGAGGACATTGGCAAAGTTCGGCGCCCGTTAGAGTTGGTATGACCTAATGGAAGATTCGCCCAACCCCAAGCCAAGGCTGGTACAAGGACCTGTAAGCACCGGACTCCTGAGACTGAGCGCACCGGTCATCCTTGGCATCACTGCTAGCCTCGGCGCGGCATTGCTCGAGGCTTTTTTCTTGGCGCAAATAAGCACCGCTACACTGGCTGCCTACAGTTTTACATTTCCTGTCACTGGCGCACTGATGTCTATTTCTTTAGGCATCAGCATCGGCCTTTCAAGCGTTCTGGCAAGAGCCGTAGGCAGCGGCGACCATGACCAAATTCGACGTTTGGCCAGCGATGGAATCAGCTTGGTCGCCCTGGTAATGATTCTGGTGTCAATACTAGGCTTATTTACTATTGAGCCGCTGTTTGTTGCATTGGGGGCAGATGAAACAACGTTACCGCTAATTGTCGACTACATGTCCGTGTACTATTGGTCACTATTGTTCCTTGCAGTCCCTTCTC
>JAPKBI010000537.1 GCA_028823475.1 Halioglobus sp.
TCGCCTGCAAGCACCTGCTACAACACCTCTTCGAAAAAGTTTAACATGGCCTGCCAAGAACGGGCGTCAGCCGAGCGATTGTAGACGGCGCCAAATGCTGGGTCGTTTGCTTCGGGGCGAGTAAAAGCATGCACCGTTTGTCCGTAGGCGTGTAGTTGCCAGTCCGCTTGTTTGTCTGTCATCTCGCCCTTGAAGGCAGCAACCTCCTCCGATGGCACCAGAGGGTCATCCTCGCCGTGCAGCACCAGGATCTTTGCGCTAAGCGTTTTGGGACCGTTGAGTGCATTACCCTGCAGTCCACCGTGGAAAGAGACTACCCCCTTGATATTGCCACTGCCGGCCCGCGCTAGGTCGAGCACCGCCGTGCCGCCAAAGCAGTAACCCATGGCACCGATGCGTGACAGATCAGCGCCGGGAATCGCTTTGGCCGCGTTAACACCAGCTTCTAGCCGTTCCAGGAGCATGGCACGATTTTCAAAAAAAGGTGTGAGGGTAGGGATCAGGTCAGCCATGTCGGTCATCGTCTTACCCTCGCCTAGTACATCCAGAGCAAAGGCGATATAACCTGCATCTGCCAGTTTGGCAGCTTTGTCCCGCACTTCGTCGTTCAGTCCGTCCCAGGCATGACAGACCAGGACGACAGGGAGTAGGCCATCGGCCTGGGTAGGCGTGAAGTAAACACCCTTGCACAGTATATCGGCGGCGGAATATTCGAGTAGGGTAGCGGTACTTGTCATACTAAGTCTCCTGTTAGAAAGCCCACTTTTTAAGTGTGCTCATGCCCTAAATTGCAGCGTTAGTGATGCCGACATCAATCAGTGTTTTGGGGCCTTTGATGCCCAGATTCATCGTTGCCGATGGCGAGTGTTATGAGCTACCAGCAATTAGTATGGAGGACGTTGTCCAAATCCTTGCGTGGTGCTGTTTTAAAATCGGTACCTTGGGTGTACGCAATCGGGATCAGGGCGACTTGAGTGAAGTCGTCAGGAATATCTAAAAGGCGGGCGACTTCCTGTTCGTAACCGAGATGCAAAGTGGTCCAGCATGTACCAATGCCGCGCTCTCTTGCAGCGAGCATGAAGCTCCATACTGCCGGAAGGATGGAGCCGTAGATGCTGGCAAGGACACCCTGTGGCAGGCCCGGGGTATCTGTACGTCCTGCGCAACAGGGAATCAACATGGCAGGGACATGAGCCATGTTGTCGGCAAGATACCGTGCAGAACTGAGTACCCGCTCTTGGGTCGGGGCCATCGATGGGTCGTCCAGATGTTGTTTTGTTGGCTGGGCAGGCCCTGCTTCATAGTCGTCGAACGCTTTCAGGTAGAGTTCGGCAATGGCGGCTTTCTTGGCAGCGTCCGTTACGATCATGAAGTGCCACCCCTGTGAGTTGGAACCTGAAGGAGCCTGCAGCGCGATATCGAGGCATTCACGCAATACGGACATTTCAACCGGCCGATCAAAGTCTAGCCGCTTGCGCACGGCTCGCGTGGTGGTCAGGACTTCATTAGCGCTCAGGTTCAATGTTGGCATGCGTATTCCTGCAGGGTTAGTGGTGCGAGGGGAAGATTCTTTACGCCCGATTCTAGGTCAAATTGCATAAGAATAAAACAGTAGGGACTGATTGTTTCGGACTGGACGCTTTGTTAGCATAGCAAACCTACGGTGGCGCTGCTGCCTCACCACAGACATTGCATTCTATTCCCAAAGACAGGTCTCATCGTGGATTTTTCCCTCAGCGAAGAACAGATATTACTGCGCGATAGCGTCGACAAGTACGTCCTTCAGCATTGCAGCGTCGCGCGGCATCGCGCTGTCACCATGACTGAGTTAGGTTTTGATGACGCTGCGTGGCAACAGTTTGCGCAATTGGG
>JAPKBI010000538.1 GCA_028823475.1 Halioglobus sp.
GGCGTTCGCGCACCAATCATTTCATCGTTGGCTATACGCTGGCACTCGGTACGCCCTCCGCCTCCGACCGCGACCGGGTAATCACAACCCACCAGACCCGCGTCGTAAGCAGACTTCTGCCAGCCCTGCAAATAGGAGAGTTGTTCTTCTGTCATTATTTCCAGCGGAGACAATGGCAACCTCACCGACGGCTCCCCCGGTTTATTACTCGCTAACCACTGTCGACAATACTGACGAAACTCCGCCTGTTCCGGCGAATCCTGACGGGCACTTTCTGACATATATCCCTCTCTGACTTCTCGTTAATAGTGTGGCGGCAGCTCATTGGCTGGGTTGCCATCGGGTCCAGCGCCGCTGTCTTCGGTTTGCTGCAGTTGATGTTGGCGCAGTAACTCTAATTGTCGCCGCATCACTAACATCTCATGCTGTTGCTGCGCGAGAGCCCGGTCGAGACTCTGTACTGCGTCTTCCTGGAACGCAAGCTGACTTTGCAGTTCCAGTATTTGTTGTTTCAAACTATCGACGTCTGCTGACATTCCGGCTTGTCTCCTCGCATTCCAGGTTTGCATGGGCACGGGCGCCTAATATACTGCCCCCTTCGCCATAAAGACACGATCTGCCCATGAGTAAACAAAAAAATACTGACAGCCGCCTCGTTTATTCCACCGACGGGGGCCGGCTTTGTCCGCAATGCCTGCGCACGGTGACCAGCTGTGTCTGCGGAAAAGACCGACCTTCGGTCACGGGAGACGGTGTGGTAAGACTGCACCGGGAGACCAAGGGACGCGGTGGCAAAGCCGTCACCCTAGTAAAAGGTCTTCCCCTAGGCGGCGATAAATTAAAGTCTCTGGCCACTCAACTGAAGAGAAAGTGCGGTGTTGGAGGCGCAATAAAGGACAACACTATTGAGATTCAGGGCGACCAGCGAGAGCTCCTCAAAGAAGAGTTAGAAAAACTTGGTTACACGGTTAAAATTGCAGGCGGCTAAGAAGATATTGTATTTTTTGAGAATTTATCGATTTATGCGGCCTGTTCAAGCGACTTTAGCGTCTTTTTTGACGAAGAATAGAACCACATCATCCGCTGCTGAGTACCAGTTAGCTCTCTTTCCCAAAATAATTGTGAATTATCCACTACAACTCCTTATTTTTATTGGATTATTTTTTTATCTGTGCTAAAAAGTTGTTTGGCAGCTAGGAAAAGGCGCGATGTGGGCACGATCTCCACAGAAGCCGCAAAATACCTCGGCCGCTTTAAAAAATGATAAGAATGAAACAGCAGCAAATGAGGGACGAGTCATCCCTCCGAGGACGAGCGATATGTACCTTAGCGCAGACCACCTGAGAGATCAGGTCATTCGACCCGCCCTCGAATATATGGGTGCCTTGAACCCAGCGAATGAAGCGTTTCTCCTCAATGCCGCGGTTAATCCCCCTGATGTGGGACTGTTCGCCGCGAAACCTGAGGGCCTGGGGATTTTCCACATCACCGCCGCCCAGCACAGTGATCTTTGGGATAGATACCTAGCTTTCAACCCCGATTTTGCTAGCAGAGTCAGGGGGTTGGCCAGCCAGCGGGCGTTTCTCAGTGACCCTGACAGTGAGCTGCAAACCAACCTCAGTTATTGCGCTGCGATAGCCTGGCTAATGCAACACCGCGCTGGTGGCGTGCAGGCACAACCCCAGTCCGTGATCGAGGCCAGAGCCTGATACCAGCGCAGGTCGAACCGGCCACGCGTCTACTCATGCTAGACGCCTATCGAGCCGCTCGGTGTATCACGCTGCAATGCCTCCCATAAAGGCAGATCTTCTGGTCTGTCAATATCCGCCAAGTACGGCAACTCCGCCCACGTCAGCCCTGACCGCG
>JAPKBI010000089.1 GCA_028823475.1 Halioglobus sp.
CATTTGTTGCGGTGCACCACTATAAAGTCTCGGAAATTTTTGTCAATTGAACCCAGGGCAATTGTCGTGAAAAGCCTTGAGTCGAATTGAGGCTCATGAAACATGGTTAACGGTGATGGACGGGGCCCACAGTGAACTCCAATTTGCGGCCTTTTGCGACAACGGGTTTGTATTTATGGCACTAAATGCCTATAATCTCGCGCGTTTTATACAGTACCGCCATGGTCGTGGCTGGCCAGCAGTCTTGGCTCTCGCCAATCCGAGTAATCGCCCTACGGGCATCATATAAACGGTAGCTTATTTGTGAAAGATAAACGCCCTGTAAACTTAGACATAGGGTCCATGCGGCTCCCCATTACCGCATGGGCGTCTATAACGCATCGCGCCACTGGCGTATTCCTGTTCGCTGGCATAGGCGTCTTGCTGTGGGCTTTGGATGCCAGCCTGTCAAGCCAGGCAGAGTTTAACTCGCTCGGGGAAAGCGTGTTGTTCAAGCTGGTGCTATGGGTTGTTGTGTCCGCCCTGATTTACCACTCTTTGGCAGGAATAAAACATCTCATCAACGATACAGGTGTGGGTGAAACAATGGCGGGAGGCATACTCGGCGTTCGGATTGTGCTGGCGCTGTCGCTAGTGTTCATTGTGTTAGCAGGAGCGTGGATATGGTGACTTCGACAGCAACGATGGGGCGTTCTGGACTTTACGATTGGTTTGTACAGCGGGTGAGCGCCGTCATTCTATTGGCGTACTCTGTCTTTTGTGCAGGCTGGATGCTAGTCAATAGCGGGTTTGGTTATGCTGAGTGGACAGTATTATTCTCCCAGACCTGGATGCGAGTTTTTAGTTTGCTTGCGCTAATTTCATTGGCGGGGCATGCATGGGTTGGCCTCTGGGTGGTATTTACCGATTACCTCACCGAGCGCATGTTGGGGCCAGTCGGTAAAGTGCTTAGGGTGCTCGCAGAAATCGTAAGCGCAATCATAATGTCGATATATTTTATCTGGGGCATCCAGATTTTGTGGAGTTTATAAAGATGGCGGCTCTTCGTACTATTTCATTTGACAGTGTTATCGTTGGCGGCGGCGGTGCGGGTATGCGCGCGTCTCTGCAAATGGCCCAGTCTGGCTTTAAGACAGCGGTGATTTCTAAGGTTTTCCCAACGCGGTCACATACCGTATCAGCGCAGGGCGGTATTACCTGCGCCATCGCATCATCAGACCCTGACGATGACTGGCGGTGGCATATGTATGACACCGTAAAGGGCGCTGATTATATCGGCGACCAAGACGCGATAGAATATATGTGCAGTGTCGGCCCCGAGGCAATCTATGAGTTGGAGCATATGGGACTGCCATTTTCCCGTACTGAAGAGGGCCGGATTTATCAGCGCCCCTTTGGCGGTCAGTCAAAGGACTACGGTAAAGGCGGTCAAGCCGCGCGCACCTGTGCCGCAGCCGATCGGACGGGTCACGCACTACTGCATACTCTTTACCAGGGTAATATCAAGAACCAGACCGTATTTCTCAACGAGTGGTATGCCACCGACCTGGTGAAAAATCAGGACGGTGCCGTAGTTGGTGTCATCGCTATATGTATAGAAACCGGTGAGACCGTTTATGTGGAATCCAAGGCTACTGTGCTTGCCACCGGCGGGGCAGGACGCATTTATGCGTCTACCACCAATGCTCACATTAACACGGGTGATGGCATTGGCATGGCCTTGCGTGCTGGGTTTCCGGTGCAGGACATTGAGATGTGGCAGTTCCATCCCACCGGAATTGCGGGGGCTGGCACGTTGGTCACTGAAGGCTGTCGCGGAGAAGGTGGTTACCTCATCAATAAGGACGGCGAGCGCTTTATGGAGCGTTATGCGCCTAACTCCAAGGATTTGGCGGGACGTGACGTTGTTGCGCGCTCTATGGTGAAGGAGATATTAGAAGGTCGTGGCTGTGGCCCCAATGGCGACCACGTCTACCTGAAGCTAGATCATTTGGGCGAGGAGGTTCTCGAGAGCCGGTTGCCCGGTATTTGCGAGTTATCTAGAACCTTTGCACATGTGGACCCGACAAAGGAACCGGTGCCGGTCGTACCCACCTGTCACTATATGATGGGAGGCATACCGACTAATGTAAATGGACAGGCCCTCAGCGTTGATCAAAGCGGTCAAGATGTTATTATTCCAGGGCTTTACGCTTGTGGTGAAGTGGCCTGCGTCTCTGTGCACGGCGCTAACCGTCTTGGTGGTAATTCACTACTCGACTTGGTGGTGTTTGGGCGGGCTTCTGGTTTGTTTATCGAAAAAGCTCTGCGTGAAGGCATCGAATTGCGGGATGCGTCTGAAACTGATTTAGAGCAGGCCATGTCTCGCTTGAACAAACTCAATAACTCCACCGCGGGCGAAAAAGTGGGAGATTTGCGCAAGGAACTGCAAAACACTATGCAGAACTTTTTCGGCGTATTCCGCAATGGGGCTTTGATGCAGGAAGGTATTATTAAATTAGCCGATTTGCGTGTGCGGATTGAAAACCTCGGGCTGTCTGACAAGAGCCTGGTCTTCAACACAGCCAGAATTGAGGTTTTGGAATTGCAGAACCTTTTAGAGGTTGCAGAAGCGACGGCAATTACCGCTGAAGGGCGCAAAGAGAGTCGCGGAGCACATGCTAGGGATGACTTTGACTCGCGTGATGACGAAAACTGGTTGTGTCATTCAATGTATTACCCCGCTGATAAGCGCGTGGGCAAGCGTGGAGTAAATTTTGAGCCGAAAACGGTTCCGACATTTCAACCGACAGTACGCAGTTATTAAGAGGCGGGAACCATGTTACAAGTCAGTATTTATCGCTACAACCCAGAGACCGATTTAGAGCCGTACATGCAGGATGTGCAGGTCGATACTGGAGGCAAAGACCTGATGGTTTTGGACGTGATGGAGTTGATTAAGGCCGACGACGATACCGTGGTCTATAGGCGCTCCTGTCGTGAGGGCGTGTGTGGCTCCGATGGCGTTAATATGAATGGTACGAATGGACTTGCCTGTGTAACGCCACTATCTAAAGCCGTTAGAAAAAACAAGCTTGTGCTGCGTCCTTTGCCGGGCCTACCCGTAATTCGGGATCTCGTGGTCGATATGAGTCTGTTTTACGCGCAGTACGAGAAAGTGCAGCCTTACTTGCAGAATCAGTCACCAGCCCCTGCTATAGAGCGGCTGCAGAGCCCCGAAGAGCGGGAAAAACTGGACGGTCTCTATGAGTGTATTCTCTGCGCATGTTGCTCTACTGCCTGCCCGTCTTTTTGGTGGAATCCAGACAAGTTTATAGGCCCAGCTGGCTTGTTACAGGCCTACCGTTTTCTCGCTGACACTCGCGATACCGCCACGGATGAGCGTCTGGCTCGGTTAGCCGATCCATTCAGTGTTTTTCGCTGTCATGGTATTCAAGCCTGTGTCAACGTTTGCCCTAAAGGTTTGAATCCTACTCGGGCGATTGGACACATACGGAATATGCTGTTGTCGCGCGCGATATAACATGAGGACTGGCATTTAAAAGACTAATTTCAATCAGTTTTTGAGATTCTTAGCAGTACAGCATCTTACCAGTAAAAATAAGCCCCTTACCGAAGTTCAGGGGGCATAGCGTGCATTTCTCGCGGTCCATCGGTGTGTGGATGAGTAGCACTAGTTGATTGAGCCCCGGGAGGGGTCCAGATGCAAAATAAGTCCATAGAGTTACTGCGGCAAAGCTCTCATATTTCTGGTGGTAACGCCACGTATGTAGAGGATTTGTACGAGTCTTATCTCAAGGATCCTAATGGGGTGCCTGAGCAGTGGCGAGACTACTTCGACAAACTCCCGATGGTGCCGTCAGAGATTATCCAGATTGAAGATGTTCCCCACTCGGTGATTCGCGAGCGTTTTGCTCAGATCAGTAAAATGCGTGTGCGCACCGAAGCCACCGTACAGTATGATTCAAAGGCCACCGATTACGAGCGCAAACAGGTTTGTGTGGTGCAATTAATTTCTGCCTATCGTCAGCGCGGCCATCAAAAAGCGAAACTTGATCCATTAGGACTTGCCCAGCGCGAGCAGGTTGCCGACCTAGAATTAGGCTTTCACCATTTGTCGTCTGCCGACTTTGATACGGTTTTCCAGGCCGGTAGTCTGCATATCGGAAAAGCTGATGCCACGTTGGGTGAGATATACGAGGCACTTGAGAGGACCTATTGCCATACGATTGGTGCCGAGTTTATGCACATAGTCGATACCACTGAGCGGCACTGGGTTATGCAGCGAATGGAGTCTGTGCGTTCTGCGCCAGATTATGGCAAGGAAGTACGCTTGCAATTGCTGAATCTGCTCATAAATGCAGAGGGGCTAGAAAAGTCCCTGGCATCTAAGTATCCAGGCACCAAGCGTTTTGGGCTGGAAGGCGGTGAGAGTCTGATCCCTATGCTGTCAGAGATGGTGCAACGCTGCGGCGCTTATCGGGCGAAAGAGATCGTCATTGGTATGGCGCATCGTGGCAGGCTCAATGTGCTAATCAATATATTCGGGAAAAATCCTTCTGAGTTGTTCGCCGAGTTCGAGGGCAGGGCGCAGTATGAAAGCTCTGGAGACGTAAAATACCATCAAGGTTTTTCTTCTAACGTGATGACGACGGGAGGAGAGGTTCACCTCGCACTGTCATTTAACCCGTCTCATCTGGAGATTGTATCTCCGGTTGTAGAAGGTTCTGTGCGTGCACGTCAGGAGCGACGTCTCGACGAGGTCGGCCATCTTGTGGTCCCTATCGTTCTGCATGGCGATGCAGCTTTTGCCGGACAGGGTGTGGTGATGGAGACATTCCAGATGTCACAGACCCGCGGTTACAAAACCGGCGGAACGATTCACGTTGTACTGAACAACCAAGTTGGATTCACTACTCATGAGCGTGAGGATGCGCGCTCAACGGAGTACTGTACCGACGTTGCGAAAATGGTTCAGGCGCCGATATTCCACGTCAATGCAGATGACCCAGAAGCGGTGTTGTTCGTCACACAATTGGCCGTTGACTATCGTACTGAATTTAACAAAGACGTGGTGATTGATCTTATCTGCTATCGCCGTCGGGGTCATAACGAAGCTGACGAACCCTCCGTAACACAGCCGCTGATGTACAAGGTCATTAGCAAGCACAAAACGACTCAGGACTTGTATGCAGAGAAGCTCGTCAGCGAAGGGCTCATCACAGAGGCCGAGGTTGAGGCTTTGGTGGAGCGTTACAGGGACGCTTTAGATCGTGGCGCCCCGTTGGTCAGCAGTCTGGTATCTGAGCCGAACAAGTCGTTGTTTGTCGACTGGTCGCCCTATCTGGGACACGACTGGAGGTTGCAGTGCGACACGAGTATCGACATCCAAACTCTGCAGTTACTGGCTAACACGACCAATCTTTCGCCGGATGGTTTTCCGTTGCAACGTCAGGTATCTAAAATATTGGAAGACCGTCGTAAAATGGCGGCCGGAGCGATGCCGATCAACTGGGGCTTTGCAGAAAATCTTGCCTACGCGTCATTGCTGCAAGACAGATGCCCCATCAGATTGACGGGACAGGATGTAGGGCGCGGCACGTTCTCCCATCGTCATGCGGTGTTGCATAATCAAAGTGATGGCAGCACCTATATTCCTTTGCAGCAC
This sequence comes from Halioglobus sp., assembly GCA_028823475.1. Classification (GTDB taxonomy): domain Bacteria; phylum Pseudomonadota; class Gammaproteobacteria; order Pseudomonadales; family Halieaceae; genus Marimicrobium. The sequence goes on from JAPKBI010000089.1 coordinate 5,669, forward strand.
ATAAGTGAATCACAGGCAAAGTTCAGTATTTACGATTCGTTGCTGTCAGAGGAGGCTGTGCTTGCTTTTGAATACGGCTATGCCACCACGGTGCCTCAGGGCCTCGTAATCTGGGAAGCCCAGTTTGGCGATTTTGCCAACGGTGCACAGGTCGTCATTGATCAATTTATTACCAGCGGTGAGCACAAATGGTCTCGTTTGTGCGGTCTAACGATGCTGTTGCCGCATGGCTACGAGGGGCAGGGTCCAGAACACTCATCTGCAAGGCTGGAACGTTTTATGCAATTATGTGCAGAGCATAATATTCAGGTCTGCGCCCCCACAACACCGGCCCAAGTATTCCATATGCTGAGACGGCAGGCTATCCGCCCGCTACGTAAGCCGTTGGTGGTCATGTCGCCCAAAAGTCTGCTGCGTCACAAAGAGGCGATTTCCACTATAGAGGATCTTGCCGAGGGCAGATTTTACAATGTGATGGATGAAATCGACGATCTGGATAAGTCGAAAGTTCAGCGTATTATCCTTTGCAGCGGTAAAGTATTTTACGACTTGCTTGCGGTCAGGCGCGAGCGCCAACTCAACCATATCGCAATTTTGCGTCTTGAGCAGTTGTATCCTTTTCCCGAGGACGAGTTACTGCAGATACTGGCGGACTCATACCCCAACATTGTAGATGCAGTTTGGTGTCAAGAAGAGCCGATGAACCAAGGCTCATGGTATGCCAGCCAGCACCATATGCGCAGAGTAATACAGCGCCATAAAGTGGATGTGTATCTGCGCTATGTCGGACGTGATTCATCTGCCGCTGCCGCTGCCGGCTACATGGCATTGCATATTGAGCAGCTGGAACAGTTTATTGATGAAGCTCTCGGAGAAATGCCTTGGGGTTACTGACAATGAACGGATTTTTTTAAAGGAAATGAAATGACTATTGAAATAAAGGCTCCTGCCTTTCCTGAATCTATTGCGGACGGGGAAGTGGCGGCCTGGCACAAGTCGGAAGGCGACACGGTGTCAAGGGATGAGCTGATCGTCGAGATCGAGACGGACAAAGTGGTATTGGAGGTGGTTGCTCCAGTGGATGGTGTGATCACAAAGATTCATGCTGTGGTTGGTGAGACAATCGAAAGTGAACAGCTCCTTGCGACACTTGCTGAAAAAAAATCAGTAGCGCTTTCGTCCCCGCCAGCACAAGCTACCCCTGTTGCGACAGGCAGTAATCTTTCAGAAGCGGCTTCGGCAGAGTTACTTGGACCCGCTGCACGGTTGTTGGTTGAAGAGCATAAGCTCGATGTCAGCGCAATAACGGGTACAGGAAAGAATGGACGTATTACTAAGGAAGACATTCTCAAATTTATAAAGGCTCGAGAAGCCGCATCCGCTGTAAGTGTCACCGCGTCTGGACCCTCCGCGACTGTCGACAAAGAGCCGCCGTCAGTTAGCCCTTCCGGCGAGCGAGTAGAGAGACGGGTGCCCATGACCCGCATGCGAGCCAGGATAGCCGAGCGGTTGCTTAACGCTACGCACGAGACCGCGATGCTCAGCACGTTTAACGAGGTGAATATGGCGCCTGTGATGGCGTTGCGTAAAAAGTATAAGGATCAATTCGAAAAAACGCACAACGGAACGCGCCTTGGGTTTATGGGGTTTTTTGTCAAAGCGGCCTGTGAAGCGCTGAAACGATTCCCGGCTGTTAATGCGTCTGTTGACGGCAATGACATCGTTTACCACGGCTACCAAGATATTGGTGTAGCGGTTTCGACTGAGGGAGGGCTTGTGGTCCCGGTAATGCGCGATGCTGACTTTATGACCCTGGCGGATATTGAGGCTGCGATCAGAGATATGGGCCTTCGCGCAAAAGATAATAAGTTGACTATTGAGGATATGACGGGCGGTACGTTTACGGTAACCAACGGAGGCGTATTCGGTTCTTTGTTGTCTACGCCTATCCTCAACCCGCCGCAAACGGGTATTCTGGGAATGCACAAAATCCAGGAACGTCCAATGGCGGTCGACGGTCAGGTGGTGATTTTGCCCATGATGTATTTGGCGTTGACCTACGATCACCGGCTTATCGACGGCAAGACTGCCGTACAGTTTCTGGTCGCTATCAAGGATCTTATCGAAGATCCCGCTCGGATTTTACTGCAATTATAGGGACTATGAATGCTTGTAAGTTTGCACACAGATAAAGCAACCTTTCCGTCGTAAAGACGCCTTTAGTGGGAATGACGATGCCTGAAAAATATGATGTAGTAATAATTGGATCAGGGCCTGCCGGCTATGTTGCAGCTATTAAGGC
>JAPKBI010000090.1 GCA_028823475.1 Halioglobus sp.
GCGATAGGTACGATTTACGCGGTTGACTTTGCCGAGGTTCGGCTGCCGATTCACGCGAATGAACTGGCATATTTGGATCTGCCGATCAGTAAGGCTGGACAGGCTCTCGCGACACAGTCCAAGGTAACGCTGAGCGCCGAATTCGCAGGTAGCTTACATTCCTGGCAGGGCAAGGTGGTGCGCACGGAAGGGGAGCTTGACCCAATGACCCGCATGGTTCATGTCGTGGCCCAGATAGCCAATCCTTACGATAGCCGCCAGCAGCGTGCCCCCCTGGCAGTTGGGTTGTTTGTCGATGCGACGATCCATGGCAAGACCATCAGCAATGCCACGGTATTGCCACGGTCAGCATTGCGACGGGGCAACCAGGTGTTTGTGGTTGATGAACAGGACAGGCTTCGCTTCCGTACCGTTAATGTGCTGAGGTTGGTTGATGATCAAGTGTATATCGGCGAGGGCCTGGGCGGGGGTGAACGCGTATGCGTTTCAGCGTTGCAGAGCACCGCTGATGGCATGCTGGTTCGGGTTGTGAAGGACGCAACTCCGTCATGAGCGGCCCCATCGCCTGGTTTGCGCGGAACCATATTGCTGCCAATCTCCTGCTGGGAGCCATTGTGATGGCAGGATTGGTGTCGTTGCCGTCCATGTCACAAAAATCATTCCCTGACCTTGATTTCAATCTCATTACAGTTTCCGTGCTCTATCTAGGTGCCGCACCAGAGGAAGTGGAGGAGGGTGTGTGCATCAGGGTCGAAGAGGCCCTGGAAGGTATTCAGGGCGTAGAAAAAATAAGCTCTAGCGCGATAGAGGGTGTCTGCTCGGTTTCTGTTGAATTGTTAGAAAGTGCCGATGCGTCCAAGGCGCTTGGCGATGTAAAAAACCGTGTTGATGCCATTGACACATTCCCTCAGGAAACAGAAAAGCCGGTGATTACACTGGTTACGACAGAGCGTTCCGTGATGGATATTGCGGTAACTGGGCCCACTGATGAGCATGAATTAAAAGCGATCGGTCAGCAGGTGCGAGATGAGATTGCCTCGCTCCGCGGCGTTACGCAGGTGCAGTTGGCCAACGCGCGGCCCTATGAAATTTCCATAGAGATTTCAGAAGTATCGTTGCGCCGTTACGGCCTGACCTTCCAGCAGGTGGCGAACGCCATTCGGGCCGCATCTCTGGATCTGCCAGGTGGGTCAATCAAGACCGAAGGTGGTGAGATCCTGCTACGGACAAAAGGCCAGGCCTACTGGGGGCCCGAATTTGAGCAGCTGGTGATTCTGACAGCAGCCGACGGAACCCGCGTTTATTTGCGCGACCTGGCAGAAGTGGTTGATGGATTTGAAGATACCGAGCAGAAGCTTTGGTTTGATGGGCGACCCGCCGCATTGATTCGTGTTGCCAGGACTGCTGACCAGGACGTTCTTGATATCAGCAATGCGGTAAAGGACTATATAGATAGCGGTGTCGACCACCTGCCAGAAGGTGTGGAACTGACAGTCTGGAACGATGGCTCTGTCTTCCTGCGTGAACGGCTGGATACCCTGTTTGACAGTGCGCGTCAGGGTTTTTTGCTGGTACTGATACTGCTTGCACTTTTCCTGCGGCCGCGGCTCTCGTTCTGGGTCAGTGTGGGCGTGCCGGTTGCCTTTATGGGCGCTATCTTTCTGGCGTCGCTACTGGGTATGTCCATCGATGGTATCTCGACCTTTGGCTTTATCCTGGTGCTCGGGATATTGGTTGACGATGCTGTGGTGGTCGGAGAGCGCGTTTATTCCATGCAATACCGTTCCGGCATAGCCCAGACCGATGAAAATCTGCTGACTGCCGCTATCGATGGCACCCGGCAAGTGTCGGTGCCGGTGATTTTCGGCGTACTCACAACAGCCACGGCCTTTGTGCCGGTGATGCTGGGGCCGGGTTCTATTGGTCAGATACAAAGTGTTATTGCGACTATTGTGCTGTGTTGTCTGGCGTTTTCCCTGATCGAATCGCAACTGATCCTGCCATCTCACCTGGGCCACAAGAGCGTGTCTTCTGCTGGTGGCGAGGTGGGGTTGATGCTAATACCGCTGTTCGGAATTATCTTGTGGGAAGTTTCATGGAGTGGCCGCAGCTATCTTGCGCTGACCATCGCGACGTTAGGTGTATTTATGGCTTGGCATCTCCATGGTGGGTACGAAAGGTTTGCAGCGGGGCTTATTGATCGACAACAGCATTTTTCTGATGGCCTGGAGAACCTGATACAACAAAAATTTCGCTGGCTGGTGACGAAAGCAACCAAGGCGCGTTATGTGACCGTGGCCGCTGCACTGGCAGTGTTCATCACGACTATCGGGGCAATCTCTGGCGGCCATATGCCATTTTCTTTCTTTCCGTCAATTCCTGCTGATGCCGTTATGGCGCGACTCACCATGCCACTGGGGACTTCGGCGACGGTGACGGAGGACATCATTGATTCCATCAGGTCGGTTGGGGAAGAACTTGGTGCGGAGCTGAACGCAATGCACCCTGAGGCGCCTCCGGTCACTCACGTCCTGGCGGCGTTGGGGGGCCAGCCAGTGAGTAATGCCGGTGGTGGGATCTTTGCCGGTGGCGCGTCACCCACGGGAGGGCATCTTGCAGAAGTCACCATGCAATTGATACCAGGTGATCAGCGCGAGATAAGCACCCTGGAGATTGCACAACAATGGCGCGAAGCGGTGGGTGTCGTCCCGGATGTGGTGGAGCTGAGCTTCAATTCATCGAGTTTCAGTGTTGGCGCAGAAATCGATATGCAGCTTGAGGGAAGTGATATGGATGAACTTCGTGTCGTGGCGACCAAAATGCGCGAGCGCCTCGCAGATTACCCAGGCGTGGTTGATATCGGAGATTCTTTCCGCGCAGGTAAACGTGAAATCAAACTGGAAATATTACCGGCGGGTGAGGCGCTCGGTTTGACCCTTGGTATGCTGGCTATCCAGGTAAGACAATCGTTCTATGGTGAAGAAGTACAGCGTATCCAGCGGGGCCGCGATGACGTGAAGGTCATGTTGCGCTACACCGCATCCGAGCGTCGAACATTAGGCGCGTTGGATCAGATGAGAATACGTACCTTGGACGGATCTGAAGTGCCCTTTGCAACCGTTGCGCGAGCGACACTAGGCCGCGGGTTTTCCGCGATCAAACGAATCGATGGCCGCCGCGTGGTGAACGTCACCGCAGATGTTGATCGCACGGTGATCACGGCGAACGAGATACTGGCTAAATTCGGTGCCGGCCCCGTTCAGGAGATCATGAGAGATCACCCGCGCGTGTCAGTTAGTCTTGAAGGCGCCCAGCGTGAACAGAGTGAAACTTTTTCTTCACTGCTCCCGATGTTCATACTCGCACTGTTTATTATTTACGCATTGTTAGCGATTCCGCTTCGCTCATACGGTCAGCCGCTAATTATCATGTCGGTTATTCCATTTGCATTTGTCGGTGCGGTTTGGGGGCATATCATTATGAAAGCGCTTGGCCTGCTCGACAGCATGGCGATCATGTCGATCATGGGTATTGTTGCAGCCTCCGGCGTGGTGGTGAACTCCAGCCTGGTGCTGGTTCACGCTGTCAACCATCGGCGGGCTGATGGCATTTCAGTAAATGATGCTGTGATTGAAGCGGCCGTATCCCGTTGCAGGCCGATCCTGTTAACGTCACTGACGACCTTTGCCGGTCTCACACCATTGCTGCTGAATCAATCAGTGCAGGCAGGTGTGTTGATACCGATGGCGACGTCAGTGGCCTGGGGGGTCATGCTGGCGACGGTAGTGACATTGCTGGTTGTGCCTGCCGGGTATTTGATACTTGATGATGCTGGTGCGCGGTCCTCACCAGGTTAACGCTGGCCAGAACCTGGCACTGGCAATCAAGTAGGCGTCAAGGGTAGGATCGTAGTTTGATCAACCTATTATCAATAAATGTTATGCCTATGACAGACAAGACTGAAATCATCTCCAACCGGCAAAAAAACTACACCCTGTTTGTGCTCGTGCTTGTTTTTACCTCAAGTCATGTGGATCGACAAATTATGGGTATTCTCGGGCAACCCATCAAAGAGTCATTGCAGATTAGTGATACCCAATTGGGTTTGTTGACGGGCATTATGTTTGCCGTTTTCTATGCAACCCTCGGTATGCCAATGGCCATGTGGGCGGATCGTCGAAACCGACGCAATCTCATCTCTTTCTCAGTCTTTTTATGGAGTGGTATGACAGCGCTGTGCGGCGCGGCAGCATCTTTCACACAGCTTTTATTACTTCGCATTGGCGTGGGCGTGGGTGAAGCAGGGTCGAACCCCCCGTCGCATTCAATAATCGCCGATCTTTACCCAAAGGAGCAGCGCGCAACCGCCATGGCAATTTTTGGTACCGGTATTAATTGGGGAATACTTATCGGGTTTCTCGTCGGTGGGTGGATCAACGAATGGTATGGATGGCGAACCGCCTTTGTTGTCGTCGGCCTGCCGGGCATCTTTTTAGCCTTGCTAGTGCGCTTCACCTTGAAAGATCCGCCGCGCGGTTATGCGGAAGCGAAGGGGAAAGAACTACCTAAAGTGACGCCGCCGCCTTTTTGGAGCGTGGTTAAATTCATGTTGCATAACCCGGTGCTTCGCAACATTGTTGCAGCGGGCTCGCTGATTGCTTTTACGGGCTACGCTTCGGTCATTTGGATACCTATTTATCTGGTTCGCATTCATGGCATGGGGACCGGTGAAGTTGGCACCTACCTCGCCCTTTTTATTGGTGTGGGGGGCGCTGTCGGCATTTATCTGGGGGGTCGTTTGGCCGACTTTTTGGCCGCTCGACATGGGGAGCAATGGCTACCCTGGTTGGTCGCAATCGCAAGTTTGTTAGGGCTTCCTTTCCTCTATGTTTGTTTTACGGCAGCCACTCAGACGGGCGCCTTATGGGCCTATGCGCTACCGGCTGCTCTAGGGACGGTGTATGTCGCGCCTGGTTTTGCATTGATACAGAATCAGACACCGACGGAAATGCGCTCGGTCGCAGCGGCCATTAATCTGTTCATCTCAAACATTATCGGACTAGGACTTGGCCCGTTCTCTGTAGGGTTTTTTAGTGATATGTTTTCACCGGAATATGGTCTTGATGGCTTACGCTATGCGCTGATGACCAGTTTAGTGGTTATTCTATGGGGGTCTTTTCACTACTATAGAACGGGTGTGCTATTGAAACGTTCGGTATCCTGACGCAGGTGCTGGCTCTATCGAGATTAGTGCTTGAACCTGGGTCACAGGAAGTGCTTATATCCCTCAGGGAATAGCGTAGTACACGCTCAAAATAATGCATTCAATAAGACAGCAGAGGAGAACATTATGGGGACAGCAGCAAGGGTCGTTGTGTTGCCACAGAAGCCAGGCGCGCTCGAAGTTCAGGAGCTGACTTTGCCCGATCCGGGTCCCACACAGGTGGTGGTGAAGCAATACGCCTCCGGAGTCTGTCATTCGCAGTTGCACCAAATGCATCGGGAGCGCAACTCGCCGATCATACTGGGCCATGAGGCGACCGGCATTATTCTAAAGAAAGGCAGTGCGGTGACTCATGTTGATGAAGGCGATATTGTGCTTGTCACCTGGGTTCCTCGGGCCGCAAGAGATGCTGCAGACCTGCCGGTGAGGGCAACGCTTGAGGTGACGGGGGGCACCGCGCAATCTGAAAACGTATTCACCTGGGCTGATCACACCCTCTGCGACGAGCAGTATGTAGTGAAGACTGATGCCAATATCAAAAAGGATGTCACCTCGATAATTGGTTGTGCGGTGATGACGGGTGCCGGAGCAGTAATAAACACCGCCGGTGTGAAAGCTGGTGAAAGCGTCGCTATTTTTGGGGTGGGCGGCGTAGGCCTGTCTGCGGTGGTAGGCGCGCGCATGGCCGGTGCTAGTCCGATCATCGCTATTGATCTAGACGATGCGAAGCTGGAATTCGCGAAGCGCTTTGGTGCAACCCACACGATCAACGCGGGTCGTGAAGACGCGGTGGCTGTCATTCACGCCATGACGGTTCGGGAAGGCGAATACACGATCACCCGGCAGCTAGTGAGCGGAGCGGACTACGCCTTTGATTGCATCGGCTTGCGGCAAACCATGGAGCAAATTGCACCGGCTTGTAGAACCTGTCACTTCGGTGAACACGTTGGTGGGACCGCGGTGCTGGTGGGCGTGCCCTCTACGCCGGTTGAGTTAAATGCTATCGATATACTGATCAATGAGAAGCAGTTTCGTGGCAGTATCGGCGGTTCCTGCGCGCCCGACAGGGACTTTCCTACGTTCTTGCAATGGCATGCGGATGGTCATTTGCCACTGGAAGAAATGGTGACGGAGCGCTACAGCATCGAGCAGATCAACGAAGCAACCACCGCGCTTGAGGAAGGTAAGATCAGTGGCCGGGCGATTCTCGAGTTCTAGAGAGCTTCGCTTAGGCTTCCTTGTCTCTCCGAAGATCATTTGGGGCCCAGGCCAGTGTTCCTTTGTCAGCGGGTAAAGAGGCGTGTGTTCTGGCTGATGAATGTTCTTTATGGGAAGTTAAACTTGTTAGGGCTGCCGGGAGACCCATTAGCGCGAATAAAAGAGCCCGGCTTATAGCCAGGCTCTTTTGCTTCTGCGACAAGGATTACTGATGAGGTTTTATTAAAAACTTTTCACCGGTTGCTTGTTTGGAATAGGCGTTGATTGCATCAGCACTTAGCACATCTGCTAACGAAATCTCCTGAGTGTAATGGCTGTCAAAAGTTGTCTTTATTTCATTTGCCACCCGTTGGCGTAATTCGCCAAACTTTTCCATACCAATTTTTCCGATAAATGGGGTTAACAGCCATCCGCCAAGACCCCAAGACATTCCAAATGCACGGTTTAAAACTGTCGCTGAGCGATCCAGCCCACCGTAGATATAGACCTGTTTATAGGTAGTTGACCCATAAATACTGTGTCCGTCTGCGGTTCTATTCGCGGCTATTTCCATCGCGGTTAAAATCTGGCTAGACAGTTTACCGCCACCGGTTGCGTCAAAAGCGATCGTCGCGCCGGTTGCAACTAACGCATCGACAAGGTCTTCTTTAAAAGTCGATTCGCTGGAATCACAAACATGTACAGCACCTAAAGCTTTTAGCAGCTCAACGTGTTCTTTTTTTCGGACTATATTGACCAATTGAACACCGTCGGCCAAACAAATTTTCACTAACATCTGTCCCAGGTTTGACGCTGCAGCGGTGTGCACCAACGCCGTGTGGTTTTCCATTTTCATGGTTTCAACCATGCCAAGGGCTGTCAGTGGATTGACAAAACATGACGCACCTTGTGCTGCAGTGGTGCCCTCGTTCATCACTAAACAACTGGCTGCAGGTACGCATCGATACTGCGAGTACATTGCTCCGCCGGCCACACCGATCGTTTTACCGACCATGTCTTCAGCACCAGCGCCAGCCGCAATCACAACACCTGCACCTTCATTTCCGGCAGGTAGCGGCTTGTCAACTCTTGCTGCCATTGCAGCCATCATAGCTTCGGGCACATCCATGCTCACAACGGCATCGTCACCAGATCCGGCAATGGTCATCGTAGAAACATCCGCCGGCCCCAACAACAAACCTAGATCAGAAGGGTTAATTGGCGTCGCTTCAACTCTAATAAGCACTTCACCATCTTTAGGTTGCGGCATTGCTACGGATACAATCGAAAGCTCTAATTTTCCAGCACTGGTAATATTTGTTCGTAATTCTTTTGATTTTTCGTCACTCAATATTCTTTCCTCTAATCTTTAAATTTAACGGGACCCGAATTGAGCCCTACTGATGGGGTTATAGAAATTCGCTTAACGAGCGGAAATGTTAATGCCATAACCGTCGCATTTAAGGGAATCGACTATCAATGTTTACCGGTTAAAACTGACTAAATGCACAT
>JAPKBI010000091.1 GCA_028823475.1 Halioglobus sp.
GCGGCCGAAATCACTGACCTCACAACAGAACCCGTTCTACCGGCTACCCCCATCGACATTACTGCCACACCGCTGACGAATCCCACTCGCCATTGGCTAGGCGGGCCGATCTGGCCAATAGTGAGCGTGATCAGCACGCTGGGCTGGATTCTTACGCTTCTATATCTGTGGCGAGTACGCCGTTCAAAAACGCCTAACACACCAAAAGCTCCGGATACCTCCGCTGAGAAACAAGTGTTTAAGCAGCTGCTTGCAGTCTGCGCCGACAATAACGCGGCCCGAACACGCAGCGCAATCATTGACTGGGCAGCGGCTTTCACGCCAGAGGCTTCTCCCGTGTCGCTGAACGAGGTCGCAAAGCTGTTGGGGGACGAGGAATTTACGCGAGAAATCAACACGCTGGATACCTGTCTCTACAGCTCTGAGCAGGATAACTGGAATGGCACTAGTTTGGCTGACTGCTTACGCAGATTACGCCGAGCGAGTGGACATGAGGGTGATGAAACGGCAGAGCCAATAAAACTCTATCCAAACGGGGACTAACTGAAAAAGATAAGCGGTGGCTAAGCCACCGCTAAATTTGCTGCCAGATGCGAGTGCTAAAGAGGCTTAACGTTATTAGCGCAAGGACCCTTCTGGCCTTGACCAACTTCAAACTCAACTTCCTGACCATCATTCAAAGTCGCGTAACCGCCGCCAGTCTTTATCTCTGAATGGTGAACGAAAAGGTCTTTACCGCCGTCTTCTGGAGTAATAAAACCGAAACCTTTATCTGCATTGAACCACTTAACAGTACCTTTACTCATATTACATACTCAAAATTGTTGGTGAATGATTGTAATTCCCCACCTCGCATTCACCGGTACGAAGTGGGAATTCTTTAAATTGACGATTTATGTGCTGCTGTCTGTAGCCGGTTGGGCATCAGCGTCGGCCGCTATGGTAGCACCTTCTTCTTCAATATGCCCTTCTTCGGCCTTTCTCAAGCGCTTTTCTTCTTTTTTCTTCTTCTTTGCGAGCTCTTTCTGTCGTTTTTCGAACGCGTAGTTAGGTTTAGCCATCGAGATTCTCTTCTATAAAGGTCAACTATACGGTCATATTCGTGTCATCCGTTGCACTTTCGGGACTCTATTACGCCCGCCAAACACCACAAATTCATATTTTCAGTAGCTCGAGCGGCAGACCCACTGCGGCTCAGGCGGGTAATTTAACATATCTGACGCGCAATTACTTGGTGGCAACGGGCGCTTATCGCCCTTCTATGACGCGATCCATCGCCTTACTATAGTGATTTGCTCACAATCTCAAACACATCCGGCGAGAGCGCTGGCTTTGCGGCCAGCCGTTCCAGCTCAGCACGCATCAATTCTCCTCTATCAGCATACCGACGCCACTTTGTCAGAGGCGTTAACAACCGCGAAGCCAACTGAGGGTTAAGTCGATTCAGTTTGACCACGACATCACCGAGAAAGCGATAACCGGAGCCATCAAGATGGTGGAAATTGACCAAGTTTTGGTTGACGAACCCCCCCACTAGGGCGCGCACCTTGTTAGGGTTGCCGAGATCAAAGTCGGCATGAGCCATCAGTGACTGCACCCGCGAAAGTCCTTCACTATCGGGAATAGCGGCCTGCAACTGCAGCCACTGGTTGACCACTAGCGCTTCATGTCGCCATTCCTGGTGGAAGTTTGCCAGCGTGCTATCGCGAAGCGTGTGATCGCCATAGAAAGCAATTTCTTTAAGCGCAGCCTGCCGATCAGTCATATTAGTCGCCTCTTGGTACTGCGTAGAAGCCAGCGCGAGGTTGTCCAGACTTGCGCTGACCAGATAGGCCAAGCACATATTGCGCAAACTGCGATCGGCGATTTGAGCCGCTTCAGGCGCGTAGGGTTGCCTGCTCTCCAAACCTTGGTAGCGCGCCAAAAATAGTGGTGCGAGGGCCTTACCTAATGCACTGCGCACCCAATCTCGGGCGTGGTGAATGGAATCAACGTTGGCACCACCCGACTGACTGGCTTGCTCCGCCAGATAGTCTTCGCCTGGCAGACGCAGCATCTCAGCCACCATGGCAGGATCAAGGGAGTCATCACGCAACAGATCGCCGCAGGCCTCTATCAGCAACGGATCGAGCATCATCGACGCGCCTGACAAGAATTGCTGCTCGACCTCGAAAATAATGCGTGTCACCAGCGTCTGAGCACTGTCCCAACGCACAAACCCGTCGCCATCCCGGCGCATCAGGGCACAAAGGTCGTGCGAGCTATAATCATACTGTAACCGAACAGGTGCAGAAAATCCGCGCAGTAAGGAAGGCACGGGGCGCTCTGTCACCCCCTCGAACACGAACGACTGCGTTGTCTGATCTACAGTCAAAACCGTGTGTGTGTTGTCAGCTGTTTCCAGATCTGCAGGTGCACCGCGTTGACGCAACGGTAAATTACCCGCCTCACCCAATAGACCTATAGCAAGAGGAATAACAAACGGCAATTTCTCGGATTGTCCCGGCGTCGCGGGACAGGATTGCTCCACGTGCAGCGTGTAGCACTGGGCCGTTTCGTCATACTCGTCCTGCACCGTTAGCTGCGGCGTCCCCGCCTGAGAATACCAATTGCGGAACTGCTTTAGATTGGCGCCGCTGGCATCTTCCATGGCCAACACGAAGTCTTCGCACGTTACCGCCTGCCCATCGTGGCGCTCGAAATACAGGTCCGATCCCCGCCGAAAGTTTTCTGCACCCAGCAACGTGTGAATCATCCGAACGACTTCGGCGCCTTTTTCATAGACTGTGGCCGTATAAAAGTTATTGATCTCAATAAACGATTCTGGGCGCACCGGGTGCGACATTGGTCCCGCATCCTCAGCAAACTGAACAGCGCGCAGCAGCGTGACATCCTCTATCCGCTTCACCGCAGACGAACCCATGTCCGCAGAGAATTGTGAATCACGAAAAACAGTAAAGCCCTCTTTAAGACTCAGCTGGAACCAGTCCCGACAGGTCACCCGATTGCCGCTCCAATTGTGAAAATACTCATGCGCAACAATCGACTGAACGCGATGAAAACCGAGATCTGTGGTGATCTGGGGGCTGCACAATACGCAGGAGGTGTTGAATATATTCAGGCTCTTGTTTTCCATGGCGCCCATGTTGAAGTCATCCACAGCGACAATATTAAAGATATCCAGGTCATACTCTCGACCGTAGACCTCTTCATCCCAGCGCATAGACTGCTGCAGCGAGCGCATGGCATGCCCGCACTTATCAATATCTTTTTTCTCCACATAAATTCGCAGGGTGACATCACGATCATTCATTGTAGTAAAGCGATCTTCTATGTGTTCCAGATTGCCTGCGACCAATGCAAACAAGTAGGCAGGTTTGGGGAACGGGTCATGCCACACAGTACGATGGCGCCCCTCGGCAAGCTGTTGCGCCTCAATAAGATTGCCATTACTGAGCAACACCGGATAGCGCTCATGCTCCCCTTCGACTGTCACGGTAAAGACTGACATAACGTCGGGCCGATCAATGTAATAGGTAATTCGTCGGAAACCCTCTGCCTCGCACTGGGTACAAAATAGGCTTCGAGACTGATATAACCCTGACAGCGACGTATTCTCCTGCGGTCGAATGCGCGTCTTACAGGCCAGCACACACTGCTCGGGAACCGCATGAATAACCAGCGATTCTGCGCTGACACTATACTCGTGCCTTTCTAATTCTCTGCCGTCTACAGACACGGACAGTAACTCCATCTCCTCGCCATTCAACGTGAGGGACGTATTGTGTGCCAATGAGCTAATGCGCAACAGGTGAATACGCGAGGAGACAATGACGTGATCCTCGTGCAGATGAAAATGCAACTCAGTCCGGTTGATCAAGTAAGCGGACGGCTGGTAGTCCTTAAGATAGACTGTTCCTGGCGTGGTATCGGCCATAGATCTACCCTGTGGTCGACAAGGAAATATGGTAGCCGCCATATTTACGCATATTGATGACCCCACTATCGAATATCAAATACTGCCCTTTGATTCCCATCAAGGTGCCACCAATCGACGGTGTCTTGTCTAGGTTGAATGAGGAGACCTTGGTCGGATACTCGAGCACGGGGTACTTAATGTGGGTTTCCGGCTCGGAAACGAGCTCAGTGATCGCTTGTATTCCGAAGTCCTGCCCTAGCGCATCAAGCCCAGCGGCACATTCTTGCATCAGGCGCTGCCGCACCTGCTCAAGATCACAGGGCTCGGCATCACCTTTAAGCATCGCCTGCCAGTTGGTCTTATCGGCAATATGACTTTTGAACAGGCTTTCCACTAACCCAGAATACAAGCGAGTGGCAACACGAAAAATAGGCTTTGCCTGGGTCGCCCCCTGATCCATCCAGCGCGTAGGAACCTGAGATCCACGCGTAATGCCCACTTTGATACCCGATGTGTTAGCAAGATACACAACGTGATCAACCATACAATGTTGTTCTCCCCACTGAGGTTCGCGGCATGTTCCTGCGTCATAGTGGCATTTTTCAGGACTGACAATGCAGCTGTCACATTGTGCCAGGCCTCTGAAACAGGGGTAGCAATAACCTTGATTAAAACTTTTGTTAATCTTGCGGTCACAATGGATGCAGTGAATCTGGCCCTTGAAGTCCAGCTGCAATTGCCGGCCAAGGTAATCATTCAATGGGATTTCATGCTCACCCAGCAACATTGTGTATCGCACAGTGTCTTCCAGCTGTGTTTTCATTTTGCGCACAGCGCCCGTCGCTACAACATCCGGCAAGTCAAACTCCTATTCTTTCCAATTCAGAGGTGTTTCCAGTGGAGCATCACAACTATCACCGACCTTTTCTTTTTTCTCGATATATCCAACACGATCCTGTTCTGAAAGATGGCTCTCACCCCAAGCAATAATGGCCTGCATGGCATTTTCGCGCTGCTGCGGCGTCACGGTTCTGCCGTCGGGCCATTTACCCACCTCCACCGAGCGAATAAGGCTCTGGTAAGTTTCCGGCGACATCGTTGCAATGAGCTGAACGTAATCCATCTAAATTTTCACGCTATTTAGGACGGCGTAGATTATACCTTTGGAGCTGCGGCCTTGTCGCTATCCAGCCTCGAAAGTCCGGCAAATACGACTCCCACAACAGCACCGCAAAGAAGCCCGCCCAAATGCGCTGCATTGGCAATCGCCCCGAAACCCAACACTTCTAGCATGCCGGACATACAGACCACCAACCAACCCACCATGAAAATCATGACGACCTTAGGAGGCTGTATGGGCCAAGCTGGCTGCAGCTGCGGTGCTATCCAGGAAAAACCCAACAGGCCGTAGACCACCCCTGACATACCGCCAAACAGGCCCCCGCCTCCGAATTCAAACTGGCTAGTGTTGGACACCACTGCAATCACCAGAAATAACATAAACATATTGAGATGCCCCATAACCTGCTCTACTCGTCGCCCTAGGTCCCATAACCAGAGACAATTAAAGACAATATGTAGCCAACCAAAGTGCAGGAAGGCCGGTGTAATCAGGCGCCAGTATTGGCCATCAATAGTCTGAATCAGGCTCTGGTTACCGCTAACCTGAGAGGGAGAAAAGCTCAAAGCGGTCAGCCAATTCAGTGGCGTATACAAATAAATTAAAAACCCGCCAATACTCAACAATATGAGAACGAGAGTCACAGGCGTGTTGAGCAATACAGCGCGCATTGGTATCGTCGTGTCTTGGCTTGCATGACGAGTAAGCTCTATACGGACGTCTCCGGCGCGCCATGCTTGATAGAGGTCCTGCACCTGCTGAGCTTGATCCTGCCGACCGACCAGCACGATCTGACGCCCACCCTCCTCAAAAATACGATGCATAACGCCGTGTTGGTGCAAGAGCCCACTCAGAGGCAGAAGGTCTTCCTCAAGAGCGACACTGAGAGCTTGATAAGTATTCTGCATCAGCTGACCAGAGCATTGCTCCAGCGCAGCTTGTCTCTGCAACTGGCGTAAAAGCTGTGTCCCATCGGGTGCAGCAGCGTGAGACGGTAAGGATTTTTGCGGATATGTACTGAATC
Source organism: Halioglobus sp. (assembly GCA_028823475.1). GTDB lineage: Bacteria > Pseudomonadota > Gammaproteobacteria > Pseudomonadales > Halieaceae > Marimicrobium. The sequence continues at coordinate 6,064 of JAPKBI010000091.1, forward strand.
TCCAGGGCGCGCCTTGATCTTGACCTGCCCGTCACAAGTGACCGCTGGGTGGATACGATTGCGTGCCAGTATATCTAACCGAATCTCACTGTTGCCGTCGACCACAATAGGCCGACTGCTGAGCGCGTGAGGAAACATAGGTACCAGCACGATAGCATCGAGCGTGGGATGCATAATGGGCCCGCCCCCGGACAAGGAGTAAGCCGTAGAGCCTGTTGGCGTTGAGACAATGAGCCCATCCGCACGCTGACGATAAACAAAGGTATTATCGATAAACAACTCAAATTCGATCATCTGGGCGGACGTCCCGGAATTAACAACAACGTCGTTGAGCGCATCGCCACGACCCACTAGCGCTTCATCACGCCGAACTTCTGTCTCCAATAAAAAGCGACTTTCTTGCTCGAAGTGGCCATCCAGAACCTCTGGAACCTTCTCGGCAATATCATCCGGCGTAATATCGGTCAGAAAGCCGAGACGACCCCGATTGACACCGATCACGGGGGTTTCATATTTCGACAGCGTGCGTGCAGCACTCAGCAGGCTCCCATCTCCCCCCACCACAATGACCAGATCGGCCTCCTGGCCAATTGCCTCTAAAGAAGCTAGGCGACATTGGTGATTAGGTACTACATGGCCCAGAGTGTCCTCTAGCAGCACCTCAAGACTGCGCGCCTCGAGAAGCTCCAGCAACATACGCAGCACGCCAGTCAAGCCACGTTGCCGACTGCGACCCACCAAACCAATTTTTTTAAATGTTCCCTGCATTGAGCCTGCTGCCATGGCCTGAAGTCCTGCTATTATAACCATGAATGAACCGTGTAGTGCAGTGAACATCAGTTATCCTTACAAAACACAAGAAGTGCGCGATCTGGCCTGGGCCTGCTTCTCACCTCCCCTGCTGAATCTTGGGCAGACAGGTATTAGTGCGCCTGAAATAAGCCCCTGTGGCTTACCGTTAACCCCGCCCAGACGCGCCTGGCTGGCCCAGTTGGACCAGGATGCTACATCCCTGATGACACACCTGTCGCAACGACCTACGCACCGTCTGGGGATCTATTTCGAACAGCTGTGGCACTTTTTCCTGCAGCAGGATCCCGAGATCGAACTGGTATCCCACAATCTACCCATACATCACCAAGGCAGAACTATCGGCGAGTTCGATTGCCTATACTACTGCCATCGGCGTGAATGCCACGTTCATCTTGAACTGGCGGTCAAGTATTTCCTCCGTTTACCACGGGCTGGGGTTAGCGATCTGACGAGTGCATTATCGGATTGGGTTGGGCCTGACAATCGTGACCGGCTCGACCTAAAGCTGGAGCAGTTGTTACAACGTCAAATCCTGCTGGGCGATCAACCGGCGGCTCAACAGGCGTTACATAATCTAAACATAGGCAATCTAACGAAAGAAATCGCTTTGAAGGGGTATTTGTTCCAAGCGCCCGCGCCCGCGCCCGCGCCTGCGACAGCCCCAAACGCCGCCGGGCCGCCGGGTTATAACCACAATTGCAGGTTGAATCCCTGGGTCCCCCTCGATCAGCTTGAATTGCATTGTGACACTCTCAACGCGGTGGCTTACATGACACTGCCTAAAATGAAATGGCTTAGTCCGGCGCACTGCGACCATACCGCGGACAAGATGACTAAACAGTCACTCCAAGCGCAGTCAGCTGAATATTTCAGCAACGATTCATACCCTCTAATGATCGCCGCACTCGACACCTCTGGGCATGAGTCAAGCCGCTTTTTTATCACTCCAAACATCTGGCCAGAGGTCAACGGCTAATCAAAAGAAAAGACGTAGGATTATGTGTCCAATACCTGCCTGATTTTCATTGACAAATCCACAAGGTTGAACGGC
>JAPKBI010000092.1 GCA_028823475.1 Halioglobus sp.
GTCAACACAATGCCACTCTCGGCAATATCAGCTGCCAACTCAGGCGGCGACTGTTCAAGAGCAGATTTCACTGCCTGCACAATAGATTCCAGGGGGTCCTTCAGGGACTCTAGTATCTCGTCACTATTTAGCGTAAAGCTGCGCGGCACACCTTCGGCTAGATTACGACCGCGCACATCAATCTCACGCATTTCACTACCGGGAAAAGCACAACCCACTTCCAACTTGATCCGCTCGGCAGTCGCATCACCAATAAGGCTGCCGTAGCGCCGCCGCACATGCGAGACGATAGCCTCATCAAAACGGTCTCCGCCCACGCGCACAGAATCACGGTAGACCACACCATTGAGAGAGATGATAGCAACCTCAGTAGTGCCGCCACCGACATCAACCACCATACAACCCGTGGCCTCATCCACGCTCAGACCGGCGCCGATAGCTGCCGCCATTGGCTCCTCAATAAGTCGCACATCGCGGGCACCGGCGCTAAGCGCCGACTCACGAATTGCTCGGCGCTCAACTTGTGTCGACATACAAGGTACACAGATCAACACGCGCGGGCTTGGCCGGATAAACTTACTCTCATGAACTTTGGCAATGAAGTGCTGCAGCATCTTCTCTGTCACCAAAAAGTCGGCTATCACGCCATCTTTCAGAGGGCGAATAGCGGTGATATTGCCTGGCGTTCGACCCAGCATTCGCTTGGCCTCAGTACCGACCGCCTCGATAGTTTTCTGGCCATTGTGAATTCGAATGGCCACCACGGAGGGCTCGTTCAGCACAATCCCTTTATCTCGGACATAGATCAGTGTGTTGGCGGTGCCTAAATCTATAGAGAGATCGTTAGAGAACACTCCACGTAGCTTTTTAAACATGAATTCTTGCACCCTGTGAATACAACGGGGAACTCCGCACCGGCGTTCTTTTTGTATCTTTAGTAACCGTCAATCACGGCTAAAAACACACCACGGAGCCGATTTTTTGGAGAGTTGACTAATTTGTGTAACTCTACCAATCACAGGGATTTTGGGCAAGACGCAAATGTGATAAGTTTACGCTCCCTGCGCCTTTGAAGGCGGTTTTTTATGGTTTTATGATAATGGCAATTGAGCAAGGCGAAATTGAAAAGGTTGCGGAGCTTTCCCGTATTCGCATATCTGACGAAGAAATTGGTCAGGTGACCGAGCGCATTGCGGAAATCCTGCAAATGGTGGATCAATTACAAGCAGTGGATACCCACGATGTAGAGCCTATGGCAAACCCCCTGGACGCAACCCAACGCTTGCGCCCGGATGAAGTGACCCAGAGTAACCGTCGCGATGCCTTTCAGGCCATTGCCCCAGCCGTAGAAAATGGTCTCTACCTGGTTCCCAAAGTTATCGAATAAGCGGCTCATGCCGCATCAGGATTGTTGTAATGCACACTAAATCTGTTGCCCAACTCGTTACAGGGCTGCGCGAGCGTCAGTTTTCCAGCGTAGAGGTCACCCGTGCCTATCTGGACCGTATCGACGCGCTGGATAGCCAGTACAACAGCTTTATCACTGTCGATGAAGCTGCAGCGCTCGCTGCTGCCGGAGTAGCTGACGAACGTCTGGCAAGCGGAGCTGCAAATGCGCTGACCGGCATTCCAATCGCGCACAAAGATATTTTTTGCACAGACGGCGTGCGCACCAGTTGCGGGTCACGCATGCTAGACAACTTCGTCCCACCTTACGACGCCACCGTCATACAGCGGTTTAAATCGGCAGGGGCAGTATTACTAGGCAAGACCAATATGGACGAGTTTGCCATGGGCTCCTCCAACGAGAGTAGCTTTTATGGCCCGGCACGTAATCCATGGAACACAGATTTGGTACCAGGTGGCTCATCCGGGGGTTCCGCCGCTGCGGTGGCCGGCCTATTGGCCCCTGCCGCCACTGGGACTGACACGGGAGGCTCTATCCGACAACCCGCTGCCTTCTGCGGTATCACTGGTCTCAAGCCCACATATGGGCGTGTTTCTCGCCTGGGGATTGTGGCCTTTGCTTCCAGCCTAGATCAGGCGGGCCCCATGGCACACAGTGCCGAGGACTGCGCCTTCCTATTGAACACTATGGCCGGACACGATCCGCTGGACTCCACCTCATCCACTGTAGCCACAGAAGATTACTGCGCAACACTCGGCGACAGCCTAGAGGGCCTGCGTATCGGACTGCCCACGGAGTACTTTGGCGAAGGACTGGATGTTGCCACCGGCGAGTGCATCAACGATGCTCTAAAAGAACTCGAAGCACAGGGTGCTACGCTGGTAGAGATGTCACTTCCCCATAGCGCGCTAACCATTCCGACTTACTACATCATTGCTCCGGCTGAAGCGTCAACCAACTTGGCCCGCTTTGACGGCGTGCGCTATGGCTATCGATGCGAAAATCCTGTGGATCTTCACGACCTCTACAGCCGAACTCGCCAAGAAGGTTTTGGTGAAGAAGTAAAACGGCGTATTCTGGTGGGTACTTATGCATTATCTGCCGGCTACTACGACGCCTATTACAAGAAAGCCCAACAGATTCGGCGCCTGATCAAGCAGGACTTCATGCATTGTTTTGAGCAGGTAGATGTCATCGCCGGCCCGACTACGCCGGGCCCGGCCTTTGCGTTGGGCGCTAAGTCGAATGACCCCATCTCCATGTACCTGGAGGATGTGTATACCCTTGCGGTCAATCTGGCAGGCCTGCCGGGCATGTCGCTACCTGCAGGTTTTGTTGAGGGAAAGCCGGTGGGGCTGCAGTTGATTGGCCGACACTTTAGTGAAGCACGGTTGCTCAACGTTGCCCATCGTTTTCAGCAGGCGACTGACTGGCATTTGCGCACCCCGGACTCAGCAAAAGGGGGAACACTTTAATGCGATGGGAAACCGTTATCGGCCTCGAAGTACACCTGCAACTGGCCACCGAATCAAAAATATTTTCCGGCTCTCCCACCACCTTCGGTGCCGAACCCAACACCCAGGCCAGTGCCGTTGATCTTGCGATGCCCGGCATGCTGCCGGTACTTAACGAACAGGCTGTGCACTACGCCGTCAAATTTGGTCTGGGCATCGGCGCTCAGATAAGCAAACGCTCTATATTCGACCGAAAAAACTACTTCTATCCAGACCTGCCCAAAGGCTACCAGATCAGCCAATTTGAAGCGCCTATCGTCGGCAAGGGCAGTTTCGAGATACTAATGGAAGACGGTAGCTCCCGCACCATTGGCATTACCCGGGCCCACCTCGAAGAGGATGCAGGAAAATCATTGCATGAAGACTTCAACAACCATACCGGCATCGACCTCAATCGAGCCGGCACACCGCTGCTGGAGATCGTATCGGAACCGGATATTCGCAATGCAGCCGAAGCCGTAGCCTACCTCAAAGCGCTGCATAGTCTCGTGACCTATCTCGGCATTTCTGACGGCAACATGGCCGAAGGTTCAATGCGCTGTGATGTCAATATTTCACTGCGTCCGCTCGGCTCTATGACACTAGGCACCCGCGCAGAAATCAAGAACGTCAATTCCTTTCGCTTTGTAGAAAAAGCCATTCATCATGAGTTTCAACGGCAGGCGGATATTCTTGAAGAGGGCGGCAAGATTACACAAGAGACGCGCCTTTACGATGCTGACCGGGACGAAACACGTTCGATGCGCAGTAAAGAAGTGGCCAATGACTATCGCTATTTTCCAGAGCCAGACCTGCTGCCAATTGTCATAGACGATATCTATATCGAGTCAATTCGCGAATCCCTGCCGGAGTTGCCCGCCGACAAACGGTCTCGTTTTACTGCACAATACGGACTGGGCCCCTACGACGCTAATGTGCTGTCTGACAGCCGACCTCTGGCAGATTACTTCGAGACCGTTGCTGGAGAATGTGGCGATGCCAAAATCGCTGCAAACTGGGTTCAGGTGGAGCTATTGGGCCAGTTGAATCGTGCGGGAAGCACCATTGAAAAGTGCCCAGTATCTGCCACTGCGCTGGGACAACTTATCAGTCGAATTCTCGACAATACTATTTCTGGAAAGATGGCCAAGCAAGTCTTTGAGTCAATGTGGAAGGGCGAAGGCGACGCTGACGAGATAATCGAGGCACGCGGCTTATTGCAGGTCAGCGATACGGGCGCCATTGACGCGATCGTGAATGATGTCCTCAGTGCCAACGCGGCGCAGGTGCAGCAGTACCTCGATGCAGACGAAGCCAAGCGGAAAAAACTGATAGGCTTTTTTGTTGGCCAGGTGATGAAGCTATCCAAAGGTCAGGCAAACCCTCAAATGGTGAATGAGTTACTGGCTAAAAAGCTGACATAAAGGAAACAAGAATAATGCGAAAAGACAAAGAAAAGGTTTTGGACGAGGTCTGGACCGAAGAACACGTCAAAAGCTTCCTGGACGTGAAGCCGCATGATGGCTCCGACGAAGATTTCCATATGCTACTCAAAGCTTACCAGAGCATGCGCGCTTCAGATTTCGAACTTTTTGTGTCTTTTTTCTGTAACGATGGTCGGGACCTGAATACGACCAGCAAGGATGGGCACACTGTGCTGGACATCATATCGACTCATCGCCACGGGGCTCAGTACGCTGAGATTTTAAAGGCCGGCGCAGCACGCTAGCCTGGACTAATACGGCGGCGATGCACTACACCTACTAGAGAGGATCGACAGACACTCGCCCCTTGGAAAATTTCTCGCGATTTTCCCGCTTTTTTTCCTCGCTCTTACGCAACAATACATACACCGCCCCAGTGCCGCCATGCCGCGGCTGTGCACTGTGAAATGCCTGAACGATCTCCAACTGCCGCAGCCAGTAGTCAACGCAGCCCTTAAGAATCGAGCTGCGCTCTTTTTCCAATTTACTTCCACCCTTGCCGTGAATCATCAACACGCTGCGCAGACCCAACTGGTAGACCTCTTCAACAAACTCAAAGACCTCACGACGCGCAACCTCAGTCGTCATACAGTGCAGATCGAGCGTGGCCTCGGCTTCATAACGGCCCTGCTTTAATTTACGAAACACACCGTTTTGTACGCCGGTGCGTTTGAAGGCGAGCACCAACCAGGCATCCAGCGGTACTACCCCAGTATTAGACAATACGTTACGGTCGCTCTCTGGCATCTCTGCAGCTGCCCGCCTACGATGCTCGAGGGATGAGTCTTTGTCGAGCGCAGATTTTCGACTAAGATCGACCCTGGGCTCGTATTTTAACGGCACCACATCGGACATCGCATCGGAAAAAACCTTATCGTTGTCAGCACTCATCATTACCCACTCCCTGTCCAGTCCGGTATTATAGCGCGAGGTCCGAGATAAAATGACACGCTAATGAGTCAATCTAAGCAAGAAGCAATGTTATGCCCTCTGTGCGGAGGCGACAACCAATGCGCGGTTGCCGCAGGCCTGCCGCCAGAAAGTTGCTGGTGTCAGAGCGTCAGTATCAATGGCCCGGCAAGGATAAAGGCAAAAGACTCTGCTGGCGAACGCTGCCTCTGCCCTGCTTGCGGCATGCCCACGGGAGACAAGCCAAATGCGAGGTAATATCGCGCGTGGCGCCAACTATCTGACACGGGGCGCACGGCTATTAAGCCATCCTTCTTTACGGCATTTCGTGATCATTCCCCTGGTGATCAATATCCTGATCTTTGGCTCTTTAATCGCTATTAGTTTTAGCTATATCAGTGACCTAATGGACGCGATGCTGTCCCGCATTCCTGATTGGCTAACCTTTATCAGATGGATTTTATGGCCCATCATCGGCATTACTGTGAGTCTGATAAGCGGCTATATATTTACCTCGGTCGCGCTGATCATCGCATCACCCTTTAACGCCTTACTGGCTGAAAAGGCAGAAGAGCTGATCACCGGTCAGGCAGTGGCCTCACTTGAGGGCGTGGGTGCTGCGTTTCTGGCAGTGCCAAGAAGTATTGTGCGGGAACTGGTAAAACTCCTGTATTACGTTCCGATGGCGCTTTTGGTTTTGGTGATTTCATTCGTTCCCGGCGTAGGCGCGGTGGCATGGCTTCTTTTGGGCGCCTGGATGATGAGCATACAATTCGTGGACTATCCCATGGACAACCACCAGTTGAGTTTTACACAAGTAAAGGCCGCGGTAAGGTCTCGGCGACTCACCAGCATGGGGTTTGGCGGGGTAGTCGCCTTGTGCGCCAGTATCCCGTTGGTGAATTTTTTTGTGGTGCCCGCTGCAGTTGTGGGCGCCACCCTGCTATGGTGCGAAGAACTAGATCAATAGCTCTTTGGGGGGATGTGTACATTCCAGCTTCGTGCCCAATAACGCTTCCAGATCTGGCAATAAAAACGCATCGTCTTCGCTGGCAAAACTGATGGACGTTCCGGTTGCTCCGGCGCGCCCGGTACGACCTATGCGGTGTACATAGTCTTCCGGATCCTCAGGCAGGTTGTAATTCACCACATGACTGACACCGCTGACGTGAATGCCGCGGCCGGCAACGTCCGTTGCCACCAATACTTTTATCTCACCCTGCTTGAACTGTTCAAGCGTACGGGTACGTTTTGCCTGAGGTATTTCCCCAGACAGGATGCCTGCGGATACCCCTGACTTGCACAGGCGCTCATGCAAACGGCGAACCTGGTCTCGTCGATTAGCGAAAATAATCACACTGGTACAGCCGTCACTACGGAGCAAATTATTAAGTACTTTGTAACGCTGCTGACTACTGACAAGATAAACCTTCTGGTCTACTGAATCCGTTGCGACATTTTCAGGTTCAATATCAACAGAAATCGGCTGATACGTCCATTGCTCCGAAAGATTGAGAATATCCTGGGTAAATGTGGCAGAAAATAACAGTGTTTGTCGGCTCTCCTTCGCGGGTGTTGCACGAACAATACGCTTAACTTGCGGGATAAAACCCATATCCAGCATACGATCCGCCTCATCCAGCACCAGTATCTCAACCTGGTCCAGATATAGATCACGCCGACCCATGAAATCCAGCAGACGGCCCGGCGTCGCCACGACCAGATCCACTACATTATTGGTCAGGCGATTAAGCTGCTTCTGGTAGTCCATACCGCCAATCAACGTCGCGACCTGCAGTCCAGTGTGCTTTCCCAGCTCCTCAGCATCCGCGGCGATCTGCATCACCAGCTCCCGAGTAGGCGCAATGACCAACGCGCGTGGCTCGCCCACAAAGCGTTCTGCCTCTGGTGGATTACAAAGCTGATCGTTAAAGATAGTGATCAGAAAGGCTGCCGTCTTGCCGGTGCCCGTCTGGGCCTTGCCAATAGCATCATTGCCTTGCAGGGTATGAGGGAGGATTGCCCCCTGTATAGGGGAGCAGTAATGAAAGCCCAGATCGGCAATCCCATGCATCAATTCATCACGTAAATCTAAATCGTGAAAACGGCTCTCACCTTCCTTTGGCTCAACAGCAAACTCATCCAACGACCAGGATGAAACAGCGATATCGGGCTTGCGTGAACGGCGCTTGCTACCTTTGACGGACTCCGACTGCTTATTCTCATGCTGAACATCTGCCTTAGAAGCTTTGTGGGAAGGCTCTTGACGGGGCGGCTGCCCATGACCAGAGGAGGCCGGATTCTGAGTCCGGGCAGTATCGCTATTGTTCGCCATACGATTCACTAAATTCTTGATCAACTCTGTTTACCTTCCACTGCTCAAAAAACACGCTAGTCTACCATTTCCCCCGCGGAATAGGTGGGGACTATGAATATTACACTTCAGCACCAAACATTATGGTTTTTCCGGCCATAGCCTTGAGAGAAAATAATCTACGCTGGTAAAACGTCCGCCGCCAGTAAACAACAGACTGAATAGCATCAATAAATAGGTTACGCCGAATTCAATACCGTTATTGAGAATGACAAAATTGCCTTTTTCTGTAAGCCAGGCGTAGTTTCCGTGCTCGCG
>JAPKBI010000539.1 GCA_028823475.1 Halioglobus sp.
ATTGTGACTGCGCTTGAAAAACTCTTTCGCGTCTGACCGGCTCCATTAGGACACCGTGTCAGCGCGCAGTAAAAAGGCGTTGTGTAACGCTGCTACTTCACTGTCCAGCGCTTCCAGAGAGCCGGTATTCTCAATCACAATGTCCGCGAGTGCCAGTCTGTCTTGTCGTCCCATTTGTGCGGCCATGATGCGTTTAACCTGCGCTTCATCGTTGTTGTCTCGCTGCACCGTGCGCTGCAGCTGCAGTTCTTCGGGCACGTCTACCACCACCACACAATCGACCAGCGCCTTTTGAGTGGTATCGAGCAGTAGCGGTGAACTGAGTATCGTGTAAGGACTGCGCGAGGCGCTGATCTGATCAAGTATTTCCTGCCCAATGAGAGGGTGCGTAAGACGCTCCAGCCAGTGCCGCTCTGTGTCGTCGGCGAAAACTCGGGCACGTAGAGCGGCTCTGTCTAGCGTGCCATCTGTCTGGATGATGTCAGTGCCAAAGTGCTCTACGATGGCGGCCAGTGCGGGCCTGCCTGGTTCCACGACGATTCTTGAGACCAAGTCGGCATCAACCACGGTAACCCCACGCTGTTCAAAGCAGCGGGTGACGGCGGTCTTGCCACTGCCAATGCCACCGGTGACGCCTACAACTAGCATCATATTACCCGGCCCCCAATGCGATTGAATAGCGCGACATAAGGGTGTCGCCCCAGAGCAATACGATCCAGCCCGCCATGGCCAGATAAGGCCCAAAGGGAATCGGGATATCTTTGCCGCGACGCTTTATCACCATCAGTGCAATACCGCAGACAGCACCGACCACAGAGGACAGTAAAATAATCATCGGAAGCGCCTGCCAGCCCATCCACGCGCCCAATGCGGCGAGCAATTTGAAATCGCCGTAACCCATTCCCTCTTTACCGGTGATCAACTTGAATGCCCAATAAATACTCCACAGCGAAAGGTAGCCCATGATGGCCCCGATCACAGCGTCCGGCAGGCTGACGTAAGTTGCACTGAGGTTGAACAGCAAGCCTAGCCATAGCAGAGGCAGGGTGATGTCGTCGGGTAGCAACTGGTGGTCCATGTCGATCATGGTCAGAGCAATCAACGACCACGTAAACGCGAGGGCACCGAGCAAGGCGAGAGACACATCGAAATGCCACGCCAGTGCTAATGTCATCAGGCCAGTCACCAATTCCAAAAGGGGGTAACGTGGCGAAATTCGTACTGCACAGTGGCTGCACTTACCGCCTAGCGCAACGTAGCTGAGGACGGGAATGTTGTGCCACGGCTTTATAGCCGCCTTACAGTGAGGGCAGTGGGAATTCGGAATGGCCAGGTTGAACGGCGTCTCCGCGCTTTGCGGCTCGACGTCCAATAATTCGCAGCAATCGCGCCGCCACCGGGATTCCATGATCAGCGGTAGGCGATAGATGACGACATTGAGAAAACTGCCGACAAGCAGCCCAAGACACAGCAGACCAACACTTAGCAGGCCTATTGGCACGATGGTTTCTGGCATAAATTAGGTGTCCTTGCAGTGGTGGGCTAGATGACCGATCCCAACATAAATATGGGCAGGTACATAGCAATCATCAGACCGCCCACAAGGACCCCAAGCACAGACATGATCAGGGGCTCCATCAGGGAACTAAGGCTATCGACCGCATTATCTACAGCCTCTTCATAGTGGGTAGCCACCTTGTCCAGCATGTCATCGAGCGCGCCGGATTCCTCTCCAATAGACACCATTTGCAGTAGCAGATTGGGAAATAGCCCGGTAGATTTGATGGCGCTGTAAAGTGTGTTGCCCGTGGTAACGTCGTCGCGGATGCGGCGAATAGCTTTCGCATA
>JAPKBI010000540.1 GCA_028823475.1 Halioglobus sp.
CTGCCGGCTAAACGCGCACTAGTCATTACCACCAGTCACGACGTGCTTGCCGCCCCGGGTGAAACAGAAGGCCCTGCCACTGGGGTTGTTGCGTCGGAGCTAACGCATCCCTACTACGTTTTTCTTGATGGGGGTATGCAGGTGGATGTGGCCAGTATCAAAGGCGGCCAGATCCCAATCGCGCCGGATTCACTGGGCCGCGTTTCAATGACACCGGAGACTGAGCGCTTTCTTCAGGACTCGATTTTCCAAGCGAAGGTCGACAAGTCGATGAAGATCGACGAGATTGATTTCAGTGAGTACGATATTATTTTTCTGGCCGGTGGTTGGGGCGCAGCCTATGACCTAGGTTATTCCCCGGTACTGGCAGAAAAAATCAGCGGCGCGTACTACGCTGATAGCGAACCTGTGATCGGTGGCGTGTGCCACGGGGTGCTGGGTTTGATCAACGCCAAAGATCGCGACGGTAATTTGCTGGTCGCCGGGCGGCGCATGACCGGAGTCAGTGACAAACAGATTAAAGAACTCAATATTGAAATTACGCCGCAGCATCCGGAAACCGAATTGCGCAAAGCCGGAGCCCTGTACGAAAGTCAAACAGCATTTCGGGATATGTTTGCCACTCACGTCGTCGTGGATGATGAGAAGCGTTTTGTAACCGGACAGAATCAAAATTCCGGATTGGAAACGGCGCACAAAATGATGCAGGTTGTTGCTGATCGGGAACAGTAGCCATGGAAAAATTGCTTAAACTATTGGTGTTATTGCCGGCGATCTTCTTTCTAGTCACCGGTATTCGCTGGCTGGTGGCACCTGCCGCAATAGCGCCTACTTTTGGCCTGACGCTGGCTGATGGCCTCGGGCTCAGTTCTCAGATCGGCGACATGGCTGGCTTTTTCCTGACGCTGGGCAGCTGCATGCTCATTGCTCTGATCGTTGAGCGTCGCAGTTGGTACTATCCCCCGATGATGTTGCTGGCGATCACAGCCGTCGGTCGCGTTGTTGCGTGGCTGTTGCATGATGCCACCCTGGCAGTGAGTCAGATCGTGGTAGAAGTGATTGTGGCATTGATTCTGTTGGTGGCTTCCCGCCGTTTGCCACAAAAGGGCTGAGGGGTTGAAAACGTATTCTTTACGCCGGCTTGCGCGCTGCGCTGCGTTCTGCCTCGGTTGTATCAGTCTCAGCGTGTATGGCATGAATGCAGGCGGCCAGGCGACGGCCGACGTGATACGCCCTAATATCGTATTCATTCTGGCAGATGATTTGGGCTATACCGATATCGCACCCTATGGAAGCGAAGTCAATACACCAAGCCTGAGTGCTCTGGCGGAGCAGGGCGTGAGCTTTACCAATTATCACACTGCGGCGAACTGCGCGCCTGCCAGAGCGATGCTTCTCACTGGGGTAGACAGCCATCTGGCGGGTGTATCTAACATTCCAGAAATGCTAGCACCGCAGCAGCGGGCGTACGCCAACTATCAGGGCGTGCTGGGGGACGACGTGGTGACCGTTGCGACCTTATTGGAAGACGCCGGCTACCACACCTATATGGCGGGTAAATGGCATCTGGGCATGGATCCGCGCAAGCGGCCTAGCCGGCGCGGCTTTGAGCGCACGATGGCAATGATGGATTCAGGCGCCGATAACTGGGAGCAACGCCCCTATATAGCACTCTACGATCAGGCCAACTGGTTTGCCGATGGCGAGCGGTTTACGTTGCCGGAAGACTTTTACTCCTCACGCTTTTTAGTCGATAGGATGATTGAGTTCATCGGCAGTAATCTACAAGACGGCAAGCCTTTTTTCGCCTACCTGCCGTTCATGGCCGTGCACTCGCCGGTGCAGGC
>JAPKBI010000541.1 GCA_028823475.1 Halioglobus sp.
AACAAGGATTCTCTAGAGGCGCTGCCGAAGGACTTGCAAGCCATTGTCAGATTCGCGTCGAGAGCCGCTAACCAAGATATGTTAGATGAGTACACTGCGCGTAACAACGCCGCCCTCCAAAGCCTAGTCGATGAACACGGGGTGCAACTGCGCCGCCTTCCAGACGATGTACTGCTGGCCCTCTGGCACGGCACCCAAGTGGTGATGCAGCAGCTCGTTGAATCTGACCCAATGGCAGCGAAGGTCTATGCCTCCTACAGTGATTTTTATAAGGGAGTGCGCAACTACCACCACATTTCAGAGCAAGCTTATCTTAACGCTCGTGACAAGGTGTTTGGCGATGAAGATTTTTAGTACCGCATGGAGCGGGTTATTGGTGAGCGTAATATGCCCGCAGCCCTGCGTTAGGTTTTTCTCAGGATGACTATTGTTGAATGGTGCGTGTGCGACCGTTTATATCAATGGCAACAAAGACAAACTCTCCTTCAGTGACCTTAATAGGCTCGCGGTCGTGCTGCGAGTTGATCCAGACTTCTACTATAATTCGAATAGAACTACGCCCCACTTCGAGCACATCACAATAACAGGACACCACGGCGCCGACATGGACAGGCGTTAGAAACGCCATACCGTTGATCGCGACGGTGGCTACTCTGCCACTAGCGACCTCGCTGGCCGTAATCATTCCTGCAATATCCATCTGTGACAATAACCAGCCGCCAAAAATGTCCCCGTTGGCATTGGTGTCTTTCGGCATGGCGACCGTTTGTAGGGCAAGGTCGCCGTGGGGTGCAGGTGCGGTATCGATATCACTCATGTCAATTACCTTTTTTCGAATTGGACCGCTCGGCCTATTGGGTTACCGAAGGTAGCCAGGTTGCTATTCCTGGCCAGAACCAGAGCGCGATTAGCAACGCTAATTGCATGAGTATAAAGGGAACTACACCCTTGTAGATAGCGCTTGTGGTCACTGATTCAGGCGCAACCCCTCGCAGATAGAAAAGCGCAAAACCGAAGGGCGGTGTGAGAAATGAGGTTTGTAGGTTTAACGCTATCATGATGCCCAGCCAGACGGGATCTAGCCCCATCGCTAGAAGAATCGGGCCGACAATGGGCACTACCACGAAGGTAATCTCGATAAAGTCGAGAATAAAGCCCAGTAGGAAGATAACCACCATCACCACCAAAGTAGCCGCCATTACGCCCCCAGGGAGGCCATGGAAAAACGTTTGTATCAGCTCTTCCCCACCAAAACCTCTGAAAACAAGCGAGAACACTGCAGCGCCTATCAGTATCATAAACACCATGCAGGTAATCTCGAGCGTCTGTCGCATGGCATCTTTGAGTCGCACGAAGCCCATTTGTCCTTTAGCGATAGCCAGTAACAGGGCACCAATCGCGCCGATACCGGCCGCTTCGGTCGGCGTTGCGGCACCGACGAGAATCGAGCCGAGGACCAGTATAATTAGCCCTAGTGGCGGTATTAGCCCGCGCAGCACTACGCCGGCGGAGACGGGCTCAAGTGTGCTAGGCGGCGCCGTTTCTGGCTTTAGTCGGGCCTGGACCAGCAAATACAAAATGTACATCGCGACGAGTATCAGTCCCGGAATGAGTGCGCCCATGAACAGGTCTCCCACGGATACTGTCTTGGGGTTGAGGGTGCCCATGCTCAGCTGGGCCTGTTGGTAGGCATTGGAGAGAATGTCTCCTAGCAGCACCAGGGCAATGGAGGGCGGAATAATTTGTCCTAGCGTGCCAGTTGCACAGATCGTTCCAGCTGCGAGAGAAGGACTATAGCCGCTGCGCAACATGCTCGGGAGAGACAGAAGGCCCATCGTCAC
>JAPKBI010000093.1 GCA_028823475.1 Halioglobus sp.
ATTCATCCTTGTTCTGTTTTTTACTGCGTATCGCTCACGGAGGCAGTGAATCGGACAACGCGTCGGACGCCGGCCAGCCCTTCATCGACACTTTTTAACACGTTAAGGAGCCCATCTATGTCGGTAAAAATTGGAACACCGCTGAGTCAAACCGCAAAAAAAGTGCTTTTATGCGGTGCCGGCGAACTCGGGAAAGAAGTGGCCATTGAACTGCAACGACTGGGCGTCGAAGTTATCGCAGTCGACCGTTATGCTAATGCACCTGCAATGCAAGTCGCTCACCGCTCTCACGTGGTCGACATGCTCGATGGTCAGGCACTGCGCAAGGTCATTGAATTGGAAAAGCCCGATTTAGTCGTGCCAGAAATCGAAGCGATCGCGACCGACACCCTGGCTGAACTGGAAAGCGAAGGCTTTACCATTATCCCCACCGCAAAAGCCACTCAACTGACCATGAACCGCGAAGGCATTCGTCGTCTTGCAGCAGAAGAACTCGGGCTGAAGACCAGTACATACCGCTTCGCTCAAACTGAAGAAGAGTATTTGGAAGCCGTAAGCGACATTGGTCTACCCTGCGTCATCAAGCCCATCATGAGTTCCTCTGGCAAGGGGCAATCTCTACTCAAAACCAAGGCTGACATTAATGCAGCATGGCACTATGCGCAGGAAGGTGGTCGCGCAGGCAAAGGCAAGGTGATTGTAGAGGGCTTTGTTGATTTTGATTTTGAAATAACGCTGCTCACCGTGCGACATCGCGATGGCACCTCCTTTTGCGCGCCCATCGGACATCGGCAGGAAGGCGGTGATTATCAAGAATCTTGGCAACCACAAGCAATGACAACGTCAGCATTATCGGCCGCACACGCTATGGCTGAAAGAGTCACCACGGCTCTGGGCGGCAAAGGCCTGTTCGGAGTGGAACTCTTTATTAAGGGCGATGAGGTTATTTTTAGCGAAGTATCACCACGCCCGCACGATACCGGACTGGTCACGCTGGTCTCTCAGGATCTATCTGAATTTGCACTACACGCGCGGGCGATACTAGATTTACCCATCCCAGCGATTCAACAAAATGGACCCAGTGCATCGAGTGTCGTTCTGGTTCCTGGCGAAAGTCAGAATGTCCAATTTGGCAACCTTGAAAAGGCCCTTTCGATCGAGAATACGCAGCTGCGCTTGTTTGGGAAACCTGAAGTGTCCGGCTTGCGCCGCATGGGGGTTGCTCTGGCGACCGCCGCTTCAATTGAGCAGGCGCGAGCCAATGCCAACGCTTGTGCGACTGCGGTGACCGTTACACTATGACCCTAAAATACTAACGCGGACGACACCTGTTAGATGTTCCGGATTATCTTAGCCTTTTAAGCAAGGCCCGGAACATCTAGCAGGAAAAGTACTTATGCCTTCTTGATGATTCCGACGATAAACAGCAGCACTACCGCTCCAAATGTAGCTGTCAGAATTGTTCCCAGGAGGGAACCCTCGTCAAATATGCCTACCATAGCGAGAAGTTCACTACCGATCCATGAACCCACGATGCCGATCACTATATTAGCGAGCAAGCCAAAGCCTTGGCCGGTCATTATTACACTGCCCAACCAGCCAGCCACTGCACCTATTACAAGAACGATTAGAATTGACATACTGATTCCCCGTATAATTATTGGATAGTAAAGCGTTTTACAATTGTCACAAAAAAAGGCCTGACCTTGTCAGCATAGTGAAAACTGCCTAGTTCGTAAAGAAAATGATTTGGCGCTTAAATCGCCTCGCAGTTCAACTCCATAGCCTCTTTCACCTTGATATCAAAGAACGCCGCAAGACGCAGTTTAACATCGCCTGAACAAGTACTATCTTAATCTATTGAGGCCTCGTAGCCCTACATTTGATATTATTCAGCGATAAAGAAAACCACCGTCGGTACTGCACAGTATGAAAACAAATATTGGATTATTTCTTAAAAAACGCGCGGAAATCTGCCCCAACCGGGAAGCCTTTGTGGAGTTCGAGCGCAATCGTCGCTTCACCTTTGCCGAGCTAAACGGGCGAGCAAACCGAGTGGCAAACGGCCTCCTCGACAGCGGTATCCGTCCGGGTGACAGGGTCACCACTCTGCTGAAGAACGGTATCGAATTTGTCGAGACTTACTTTGCTATCGCAAAGATCGGCGCCGTGATGGTGCCGATCAACTGGCGCCTAGTGGCGGGAGAAATCAGTTATATCTTGCAAAACTCTGGAGCCAAAGCGCTGGTGTATGACTCAGATTTCGACGCAACGGTTAACAGCCTACAAGGCGGAGCACAGGGCGAGCTTCCCGTGGAGCAATGGATCCGCCGCGAAAATAGCGACACAGGCACCCCGGACTGGGCAATGGATTATGATGAGTTTGTCGGTTCTTTCCCCACACAGGAACCCCCTGTCGGCGCATGGGACGATGACAATCTGTTTATTATGTATACCTCCGGCACCACAGGGCGCCCCAAAGGCGTCGTACACAGCCATAACGGTATGCTCTGGTCACAGCTGACGAGCATGTCGACCTCCGACATGCGCGATGGTGACCGCTGGCTGCTAGCGCTACCGATGTTTCATGTGGGCTGTCTCAGCCCAACCTCGCTGCTGGTGCATCGCGGCGGCGCCGGCATCATCATGCGGGAGCTAGAGGTCGGGGCGATGTTTCGCTGTATCGAACAAGAAAAGGTCACCATATTTATGGCGGTGCCGGCCCTGCTTCAGTTCATGCTGGCAGCGCCGGAGCTGGAACAGTGCGATATCTCCTCGGTGCGCTGGATCGCCACTGGCGCCGCACCTGTGCCCGTCTCCCTGCTCCATGAGTACGAGGCATTGGGCATTAGCATTTTTCAGGCCTATGGTCTCACCGAATCCTGTGGCCCAGGGACTCTATTACTCCCCGAAGACGGCGAAGCCAAAGTCGGCTCCTGCGGGCGACCGCAGATGCATACCGACATCAATATCATCGACTCAGATGGCAACACCATTCCCATGGGATCCGACCAAGCCGGTGAATTACTGGTGGGTGGACGACACCTAATGAAAGAGTACTGGAACAACCCGCAGGCCACCGCGGAAACACTGATCGATGGCTGGCTGCATACGGGGGACATCTGCACCTGGGATGCGGAGGGTTTCGTTACCATCTGCGACCGCATGAAAGACATGATCATTTCCGGTGGCGAAAACATCTATCCTGCGGAACTAGAGAATATTCTTGCCGCCTGCCCGGAGGTTCAGGAAGCAGCCGTAATTGGCGTAGCCTCACAAAAATGGGGTGAAACACCATTGGCGCTGATCGTTCCTGCAGCGGGCACTGCCCCAACCGCGGAGTCACTAAAAGCCTACTGCAAAGAAAACCTAGCTGGCTATAAAGTGCCACAGCTGTATGAATTGGTAGACACTCTGCCCCGAAACCCCTCGGGAAAATTGCTAAAACCCGAACTGCGAAAACAGTTCCCCGGGCCTGCTCCGTTTTAGCAAAGCACCCAATGCCGGTGCATATTGGCCGACAGTTGAGAGAGACCGCAAGAAAGTTGCGGCACTTTAGTACTCATTTTTAGAGGCGAAAGCCAGTCGTCAGCGTGTCGCCCGCTCCTCAAGCTGTCGTTTTACCCTTACGTGATCTTCACGCGTCATCGAAATTCGATTGAAAAAAACATACGCGAGAAGCGCCATGCTGCCGGTCAGGATTAGGGTGAATAAGCCTAACGATTGCAGCACCGATGAATCAATTGTTCCAGGCAAAGACTCCGGTTGGATACCGACAAGATCGATCACCACCCCCGCCATAAGTGCTCCCAGACCGGTAGTCGCTTTGGCGACAAAAGCACCGGCGGCAAAAAACACACCCTCCTGCCGCCGCTGAGTTTTAAGTTCCTGTTCGTCAAGGATGTCCGCTACCAGTGATGCAGATACCACGCCCAGTGTAACAATGGCGAAGACGCTGATGCCGACACTGGCAATTGATAATATGTAGATGAGTGGATGGCCATTGTCAGGAAGAATCCCCAATAGACGCGCACCGATAAGAGACACACTATTCACCGCCAGAACCAGGCTAGCAACGGCCAACATTGGAGGCTTGTTATACTGCTGTCCAAGCCGGCCCAGCAGTATAAAAGCCAACAGCGTGGCCAGTGCCGAGGGTACGACCATGCCCGCAAGCTGATCGCTACTAAACTCCCAAAAATAGGTGCCGATATAAAGCGAGAGTGTCGTGTATATCCCAGCAGCCATGCCAAAAGCCAGGCCAGCGCCGGTGGTCAGCCTAAAATTGGCGTTACCAAATGCGATGCGCACGTCTCGAAAGGGCTGTCCCATGCTAAAGGGCGCCGCATTGGGATTGGATTGCGGCAGGCGCGAAATCACGGTGCGTGTTCCCCAGATACAGAACGCTGCTGTAATGGCTGCCAGAACAGCAGACATAATGCCATAATTGACATAGTTATCTGCAACGAGCCGGCCATCGACGCCGTGGTCCATCTGGAAAAAAAATAGAAAGCCAATCGCGGGCAGTGCCATTCCCGCAAGCCAGCCCATCGTAACCCGCGCCTTCGCAATCACAGTGCGCTCATCGTAGTCTGTGGATAGCTCAGCACCCATGGCGGTATGCGGGATAATGTAGATGGTCAGAAATGTGCGCAAAAGAATTGAAACACCCAAGAGCCAGGAAAAGACCCCAATCTCTCCCAGGGCTGCGGGCGGATCAAACAGTAGGAGGAATAAAATGGCAGTGGGAATACCCCCAACCACCAGCATAGGATGACGCCGGCCCCAACGGGTGCGCAACGTGTCTGACCAACTGCCAACGACGGGATCAGAAATGGCATCCCAACTTAGGGCCAGAAACATTGCAAGGCCAGTGAGCGTGCCACTTAATCCCTGTACCTGGGTGTAATAAAACACCACAAAATTGACGAAGGCCGCATCCTTAACCGCAAACGGCATGGAGCCAACGGCATAGGACCATTTTTCAAGGCTGTTCAGTGAACGCATAAATACCGTATCCTTGAATGACTTAACTGTCCGATAAATTAAGCCCTTGTTGAGACACAACTATAACAAGGTAGTCACTGCTGAAGGTAGCAGAATTGGTCGAGCCACACGGAACAGCGCCTGCGCTCTTTATGCTTCTAGCGCCTGATCCGCTAGGCTCGCATAGGTTTCACGAAGTTCTCTCTTGAGCACCTTGCCAATTGAGCTTTTAGGCAACGCCTCGGTAAAGACAAGTTGACTGATGCGTTGGGATTTTCCCAGCCTATCGTTCGCCCACAGTCTAAGCGTCTTTGTATCGCGACTTGCACCAGGCTCCCGCACCACGATAGCCAGAGGTGTTTCGCCCCACTCCCGACTGGCTAGAGCCACAACGGCTACCTCATGTATATCCGGGTGCTCCAGCAATACCAGTTCAAGATCAGTCGCATAGACATTGAAGCCGCCAGAAATAATCATATCCTTGCGCCGGTCTGACAGGAAAAGCCAACCATCCTTGTCCAAATAGCCCACATCGCCGCTCTTGTAAAACAGCAGACCATCGCTGTCGTACCAGTGCATTTCACTACTGGCGACTTCACGGTTGTGATAACCATCACTCATATTTCCGGAACGTCCGACGATCTCACCGGTTTGGCCTATTGCGAGCTCATTACCCTCCTCGTCAATGATTTTTAAAAGTGACCCTGGCAGGGTGGGACCAACAGACCCCAGTTTGTTCTGCTGCTTCGCAATGCTACCGATAAACAGCGTTCCAACACCGCCTTCCGTCAGGCCGTAAAACTCCACTAACTCGCCGGCAAAGTTATCGATAACATCGGCCTTTAACGCTGAACGCAACGGTGCACTGGTGCTGAACTTCACCTGCAGACTGCTGCAATCGTAGTTCGCATAGCTATCAAGCCGCATAATGCGATCATATTGCACAGGCACCAGCATGACATGGGTTACCTTGTGTTCTTGTATCAGCTTTAGCGCACCCTCGGCATCAAACTTGGGCATAATCACCAGCGTGCCGCCTGCACACAGCGTTGGCCACCAGGTCGTTATCGTGGTGTTCGAATACAAAGGAGTGGCTACCAGCGTGATAGCCTCAGAGGTAATACCCAGACTCATCAAACCGGTGGCCAACGCTTGGCGAGTACGGTGGCTGTGTACAATACCCTTGGGCGTGCCTGTGGTACCGGAGCTGTAAATGATATTGAACTCATCATCACCGGCCAACTGGACGTCAGGCGTGGCATCTGACTGCGCTATAAGCCAGCTGTCTAAATCACGGAATTGATCGTTAGAAAAATCGAACCCAATTAGGCCGCCCGGAACAATCTGCGCGCAGTCACGCAAAAAAAGGTGTGCCTTTTCTTCCATATCACTGGCCACAATAAAGGCTTTTGCGTTGCAATCGCGCATCATCAGATTCAAGCTCTGATCGGTCATCATGCCTTGCATGGGCACCGCACAGGCGCCGGAAATCAGCGTTGCAGCGAACATTTCTGAATAGTCCATGCTGTTAGGCGACAGCATGGCGACATGGTCGCCATGCCCTATACCCAGCGCTGCAAGGCCATTAGCCATGCGGTAAATACGTTCAATAGATTCGCCCCAGGTACGCGACTGAGTGCCCTCAATCAGTGCGACTTTATCCGCCTGCTCGAGACGAAATTTCTCCAACAGGGCCGGCAGCGCCAAGACTGGGTCGAAATGGACGGGCACCTTTACACTGTTTTCATTTTGACTATTCATAAAGATCAGTATTCGCGATTGATAGGTAGGGAGTTTTTCCAGATACTGTAAGCGTTTTATAACGTGTATTCAAAGTATTACTCATTGGGCTCAAGTCGCGAGTTTAATCTCGAATGAAGACCGCCTTATCAAAGGAAACGGCTATGCAGCGTATTTTGTTTTTCTGTGCGTCACTGAGTTTGGCCGTTCTATTTTCGTACAGCAGCCAAGCGGCCATAAAACCGCCACTCAACGTGCTCATCCTTACCAGCCCGGGCGTCTATCATAATTATGAACAACAAACGCAAGCGCTGGCCTACGGTATTGCCGAGCACGTCAATGTCCGATTTGACGTCTCCCTGGCTGAGCTCGGGCGCTGGAAAACTACCGACTTTGCACAAGGCTATGATGCTCTGATCTACAATATCTGCATGGCAGATAATCACGATAACGCGTTAATCGCCAACCTGCGCCGTCAAACTGAGCAGCTCGGTGTGCCAGCGCTAGTGATTCACTGCACGATGCACTCTTTTCGAGAGACAAACCTGTGGTGGCCCATGTTCGGACTTCAGACGAAGGCGCATGAAGCGCTCAGACCCCTGACCCAAATTCAGACGGCACCGCATCCGATTCTCAACGGTATCCCCAATGACTGGACGGTCGCCAATGACGAGTTGTATATCAATAACCAATTTGAAGCTCAGACCCTACTCAGCGCCATCGGAGAGGACGCCAAGCCTCATACGACCGCGTGGCTGGCCTATCAGGGTACAACGCCGATTTTTGGCACTACGCTGGGGCACAGTGACGAAACGCTGAACGACCCTGCCTTCGGGCGCCTCATCGCCAACGCCCTGATGTTTGTCACCGGCACTCTGTCAGACCAGGGCATAGCAACGGCGGCACTGGAACCGGTCAATGAACCAGTGGATATTATCGACAATGTTTCCGCACCGCAGGGCACCGTGTTTCTGGGGAAAAAGGGCATGGATTGCGCCTTCCGCCAGCTCGCTATCGCCGCAGGACCTTGTTACCTAGGGTGCATCCTCAACCCATTGGAGTGGGGTGAGGCAACACAGACGTGCAAGCGGTCTTGCGAACGTAAATTGCCCTCTTCCGATGAGATCATA
>JAPKBI010000542.1 GCA_028823475.1 Halioglobus sp.
CGGCGGGCTGCCTGGCCAAGCCCGACTTTTTTTGCAATACCACCATAAGTGGCGACTTTGCCCTTTGGGATTGCTGCAACGACCTGCCATATTCGGTGGTTGATGTTGGGTTCGTAGCTCGTCATCTATCAAAAGCCGATTCCTATCGATCTCCTGCCAGTTTGTCAGACTTTGTATTTTGGGTCGAGATATCTCAACAGGTGTTGAAAAATTCACCACTGCCGCCATACTTCACAGGCTGTCTTCGGAGGATTTTTTATGGGCTTTTTAATTATGCTGCTGCCGTGGCTGGAGCTGCTGACACTTGTCGAGCTGGGGATCCTAACCAGTGCTTTGACTGTTCTGGTCTACGTTTTTGTGACCGTGCTTCTGGGCATGGCGATATTGCGACGTCAGGGTCGAGGCATGTTCGAGCGCCTTAGGCAGGCTCAGGACGGCCGAATTATCGGTCCTGAACTGCTGTTGGATGACATGGCCTTAGGGTTTGCCGGTCTGCTGTTGATTTTTCCGGGCATGATTTCTGATCTAGTCGCTCTGATTGTTATGATCGGTCCATTGCGGCGGCGTCTGGCGAATGCTCTGATAGGCCCACAGCCCGAGGCCTATATTCCAGAGCGGGACACCAGCGGGCACGAAACCATTGAGGGTGTTTATCGACAGGTAGACGATAGAGATAGCCCATAACTCATTGTAATTGAAGTCTATTTTATTGATCCCACAAAAGGGGGCAAAACGTCACGCTGCGCTTGACTCCGTAATATTCTTGGCTAGAATTAGCACTCTTGGGAAAAGAGTGCTAATTGGGCCTTGAATTCCGTTTCTACGCCCCAATTAATCCCACTAAGCCCCAATCTAGGGTCCTTATAACGTCACATTGTTACATTGGAGAGTTACACAAATGAAAATCCGTCCGTTGTACGACCGCGTGGTCGTTCGTCGCAAGGAAGAAGAAACAGCCTCCGCAGGCGGCATCTTGCTGTCAGGTTCAGCCATAGAGAAACCCAACCAGGGTGAAATCGTTGCAATAGGCGATGGCAAAATACTGGATAGCGGTGAATTACGCCCCCTGACTGTAAAGGTCGGCGATATGATTGTATTCGGTCAGTACGCTGGCAGTAACACCATTGAGATTGATGGTGAAGAATTGATCATGATGGGTGAGAGCGAAATCTTTGCAGTGGTCGAGTAAGACCCCAAAGGCATCGTATTTCACGAGTTAAAAGCAGATTAAAACCTAAGGAAATTTCACCATGGCAAAAGACGTAATCTTCGGTAATAGCGCTCGTCAGCGCATGCTGAATGGCGTAAACATTCTAGCTGACGCCGTTAAGGCAACACTTGGCCCCAAGGGCCGTAACGTTATTTTGGACAAATCTTTCGGAGCGCCCACTGTTACTAAGGACGGTGTATCCGTAGCGAAAGAAATACAGCTTAAAGACAAGATCGAAAATATGGGCGCACAGATGATCAAGGAAGTCGCTTCCCAGGCATCTGATGTGGCTGGCGACGGTACAACAACCGCTACTGTCCTGGCCCAGTCTATTGTCAGCGAAGGTCTTAAGGGCGTCGCCGCCGGCATGAACCCTATGGACCTCAAGCGCGGTATTGACAAGGCCATCGCCGCCGCAGTTGATAAAATTTCTGCCGCTGCAATCCCCTGTGAAGACAGCAAAGCGATCGCGCAGGTCGGTTCAATTTCATCCAACAGCGATGAGGCGGTGGGTACCATCATTGCTGAAGCGATGGATAAAGTTGGAAAGGAAGGTGTGATTACCGTCGAGGAAGGTTCTGGTCTCGAAAATGAACTGGATGTCGTAGAAGGTATGCAGTTTGA
>JAPKBI010000543.1 GCA_028823475.1 Halioglobus sp.
CCGATTTCAACGCGGCGGTGATTACGGCGGGTGATAGCAAGATGGCGACGACACTGGACTTTTTGCAATCTGAATTAGCGTAGCGTGACCTTGGATGCCAGGCAGTATTTTGTGCCAATGCGCGGCTAACAATAGCTGCATTTTGCAGGCTCTCCTCTAGCACGGTGAGTATTTCTTTGAAGCAGGCCTTGTCGCCATCTTCCGATAACGGGCCTTGAACAAGCACCGGACGGCTGCAATTTTTTATGATTTCGTCTTATTTTGCGTCGGGCAATCGATGCTATCGTGTGCTCCATTATTTGTATTGGCGAGTGCGCAATGTCAGTATCATTTGCGAAACGGGAGCAAATACTGACACATGAAAAAATTTATTCTCTGGGGCCTGGCGGCGTCACCTTACCAGTTGAAGATGCAGTCCCTATTAGACTTCACTGGACAGTCCTGGGAGCGCTGGCCGCAACAGGCCGGTCGCAGGTCTGGTCTGTCTATGCTCCTGCGTCTGGAGGTGGCAAAGCGCCGCGGCACAATCCAACGGTTTCCTGCGATGTCCGCTGAGTTTGACGAGTACCCTGCGGTGCCGTTTTACACAGACAATGGCAAAATTTTTTACTATGATTCATCGTCTATGGCGCACCACTTGGATCAGGGTCAGGATCCGGGACGTCAGACGGGCCGGTTGATTCCGCAGGATCCGAGGCTGGCTTTTATTTGCCAATTGATCGACGAGGCCTTTGACGAATTTGGCCTGTACATGGTGCATCACATGCGTTGGGTGGGTTCCGCCCAGACCACGCCCATGGGGCAGATGACGGCCCGAGAATTCCGTAGGCTATTGCCGCCGGGCGTTGAACCGCTCCTTGCACGACGCTTGTGTCGACGCCAGATATCGCGCTGCCCCTACCTGTTCAGCGTAGCGCCCCAGGGCTATGACTCGGGGGTTGCCAGAGACAGAACGCCGCCCTCACGGCCGGGCTTTCCACCGACGCACGCGCTGCTTGACGAGGCATGGCGTGGCTATCTGGCCGCTATGGAACACCTGTTGGCTAATCAGCCTTATCTGTTGGGGGGGCGCTTCACGCTGGCGGATGCCAGCGTCTACGGTCAGCTGGGCATGAACCTCGTTGACCCGCAGGCTATTGCGCAGCTGGAGTTGTTGGCGCCGAACACCTTTCGCTGGCTATGTGCTATCCGCGACGGCCGACAGGTTGAGCAGGGCGGAGCAGATTTGGGGCTGACCTCAAGCCTGAAACCCCTGTTGCGCATCATCAACAGTACGTTTGTAGCGCTGATGCGGCAGAACGAAAAGGCTTACGAACACGCTGTAGCCGATGGCGAAACAGTGTTTAACGAGGCGGCGTTTGATCGTCATCGTGCGCTTTACGATGGACATCTCTTGGGGCACCCGTTCCGCGCCGTTGCGAAAACCTTCCAAGTGCGCGTCTGGCGGGAGTTGAAGGAAAGCTGGCAGGCTCTTGATGTGCAGGACCGGAAGTCTTTGGAGCAGGAACTTCTGACCGATGCGGGTATTGCCCTCAGTCCAGACAACGCACGATGAGCACGACAGATTGCTGAGCAAGCGACCTGTCGATTATTCAGGCGGGTTATTTTCATGCCCACCAAATGATCGTATTTAGTGACTTTTAGGGCTTGCAATCCTATTTTAAACAACTGATTATATATACAGTAGTTTTGCTGGCAGCCAAACGAGGTCTGTCGCAGGCGGGGCCGGAGTTAGACCGGTAAACTAAATGAAAATCTGTTGAGTATTCGCAAAATGAGAGAGGCCACTATGGACGCTAACAAGGGAAAAGCACTGGACGCAGCACTG
>JAPKBI010000544.1 GCA_028823475.1 Halioglobus sp.
ATGGTGTACGCCGGTGATGATAATATGTATCTGGCCTCGATCAAGGCGGTCAGTGAGACCTATCCGCTTCGGGGTGAGCTGACCTATGGCGTAGAGCCTTTCGGCGAAATATTGTCAGCGAGCGCTGGGCCTGCGCGAGGCGAAGTATGGCTGGACTCGCGTCTATTCTCGTTGCTTGACGTGACTCTCCAAGATCAGGTTACGATCGGAGAGCACCCATTTTTGGTTGTTGCGGTGGCGCGTACCGAGCCGGATCAGGGCGCGTCTTTCTACGGATTTGGACCTCGGGTGCTAATGCACTATGACGACATTCCTGCCACAGGGGTGGTGCAACCGGGAAGTCGGGTCGAGTATCGACAGCTGTACGCCGGACCAGAAGCGACGGTACGGTCGTTTAGTCAATGGCTGCAACCGCAGTTGCAAGACGGCCAAAAGTCGCTGAGTGTGGAGGAGGGTCAGCCGAGTATTAGTAGCGCTCTGACCCGTGCCGAAAGTTTTCTATTGCTGGCAGGGAGCTTGGCCGTTGTGCTGGCAGGCGTTGCTGTTGCGTTGGCTGCACGGCGCTTTAGTGAGCGCCATCATGATTACGTGGCCATTATTAAAAGTCTGGGCGCAACGTCGGGTGCAGTGAATCGCCTTTATGGCACCAGTTTACTGTTACTGGGCCTCATAGCCACTGCGTTGGGATGCGGTTTGGGTTTCGCGATACAGGCAGTGTTTTTTGAATTGTTTGCGGAACAGCTTCCCGTGCAGCCAGGATCCAGTGGAATAAGGCCGTATGCCATCGGCGCAGCGACTTCGATTACCTGCCTCTTTTGTTTTGCTTGGCCGCCGCTGCGCCGTCTGGGTCAGGCGAGTCCACTGCGTGTCTTGCGCCGGGATTTACCCTTGGAGGGTAGTCGGGCAATAAGCGATTATGTGCTTGGATTACTCGCAATTGCGTTACTGATGTGGTGGTACAGCGGAGACTGGAAGCTGACTCTGGCGGTGCTCGCGGGTCTGGCGGTCACTGCCGGACTTGGGCTCGGTTTGGCGCTAACGTTGCTCAAGGGCGGCCGTTTGGTTGGGATGAGTGCAGGGAATATTTGGCGACTTGCGTTGGCAGGGCTGCAGCGGCGCGGGATGGAGAACGCGCTGCAAGTGGTGATATTTTCCATGGCGATTATGATGCTGTTGGTACTGCTTCTGGTAAGGACGTCGCTGATTGATGAGTGGCAGACTCAACTGCCCGACGATGCGCCCAATCACTTTATGCTGAATATCGGCCCCGAGGACGTGCAACCCATAGAGGAACTTCTTAGCGAGGAAAACGTCACCAGCGAGGCATTTTATCCGATGATTCGAGGCCGCATTATGTCGGTCAACGGCAAGGAGTTAATCAGTACTGAGGATGTTGAGGAGCAAAGGCGTCAGAGAGAGACCAATTTGACCTGGTCGGATGGATTGCCCAAAGACAATAGCCTTGTTGCAGGACAGTGGTGGCCGAGCGGCACTGACCAAGCACTGGTCTCGTTGGAAGAAAGTTTCGCTGAACGGCTGGACATTAAAGTAGGCGATTCGGTCGGATTTTTGGTGGGTTCACAGCCATTGGAAGCGCAGGTGACGAGTATTCGTGCGCTGGACTGGCAGTCTATGCGGCCCAATTTTTACTTAGTGTTTCCACCCAAGCTGTTAGCATCATACCCGTCAACCTTCATGACCAGTTTTCATCTGGAAGCGGCCGATAAGGCTTTTTTAAATCGCTTCATTCGCCGCTTCCCCACGGTGACTGTCGTCGAGATGGATGCGGTGATCGAGCAGGTTCGCGG
>JAPKBI010000094.1 GCA_028823475.1 Halioglobus sp.
CCCAGCCGCTATTGTCGGGCAGAGCCTGCCAGGGATAGCGCTCCACCCTGGCGTAGACCTCGTTCAGAGTATTCTCGGAAATAGCTAGGTTAAATTCTCTGATCATTACCTGGCCGATGAAAATGTCCACGACACCGCGGGCTTTAAGCAAGCTAGTCGAGCAGCCACCGCGGGAGAAGGTGGGTAGGTGTTGGACATCAGGGCGCGTCCATGTAGTCGCTTAGTGCATGTAGAACAGCCTCGTTTTCATGGTCCACGCCTATAGTAATGCGCAGAAACTCATCTGCGCCGCTGGCCGGGCGTGGAATAATTCCCCGGGACTGGAGAAAGGCTTCGGCTGCTCCGCCGCTTTTGTTGCTGTCTTTGGCGAACCTCAAGAGATAGAAGTTTGCCTGACTCGGTATGACTTCAATACCTATTTCCGTCAGGGTGCGGCTGATGCGTTCGCGCCAGCTAGCATTATGCGTTCGAATTTCCTCGATATAGGCAGTGTCCTTGACCGCTGCCGAGGCGGCGGCCATAGCCGCGCCGTTGGTGTTGAAGGGCGTGCGAATGCGTTGTACCAGATCGACGATGCCAACTGAGCAATAGGCCCAGCCGATTCGTAGGAAGGGCAGGCCGTATATTTTGGAAAAAGTGCGTGTGACAACGACATTGTCGAATTCGTCTGCCAGGGCGATGCCGGTATCGTAATCCTCGGCGGTAGCATACTCAGCGTAGGCCTCGTCGATCAAAAACAGGCAGTTATCCGGTAGGCCGGCATGCAAGCGGCGCAGCTCACTGCCGTCAATATAAGTTCCGGTTGGGTTGTTCGGGTTGGCGATAGTGCAAAAGCGGGTTTTATCACTGACCAGCGTTAGCATGGCGTTCACGTCGACCTGATAATTGCGTTCCGCTGCAATGACCAGGTCGGCACCCTGGGCTGTGCAGTGAATATTGCTCATTATAAAACCGTTCTCTGACAGCAGCGCCTCCTGCCCGTCGCCCACATAGGCCCTTGCCATCAGCTGGATCAGTTCATCGGAACCGTTGCCGCAGATAATGCGCTGGGGGTTCAGGTCGTAGGTCTCGCCAATAGCCTCGCGCAGCGCACTCTGGCTGCCATCGGGATAGCGGTTGAGTTGCGATGCTGCCTGCTGATAGGCCTCTATAGCCAGCGGTGAAGGCCCCTGGGAGGATTCATTAGAGGACAGCTTGATCGGGTTGCTAATCCCTTCGATGGCACTTTGTCCCTGCTGGTAGGGTGACAGCCGCATAACACCTGGTCGGGCCTGTGGTCCACTCACTTGCAAACCTCCTTGCGGTTTTGCGGCATCATCAGAAAGGGCCAGGGCGGTGGGAAAAACTCCTCCACCGTTACCTCGATGATAGAGGGGCCTTCCTCCAGAAATGCCAGGCGAATGGCAGCCCGCAGAGACTCGGCATCGTGTGCAGCAAAGCCGGCAGCGCCGAAACTTTCCGCCAGTTTTACGAAATCAGGGTTGTGCAGATCGGAGCAAATCACCCTGCCGTCAAACCACTCTTTTTGCTGACGCTGTACATTGGTAAATCGACTGTCGTTGAAAATGATGGTTACCAGGGGCAGCTGGTACTGCACTGCGGTGGATATCTCCTGAATGTTAAACATAATGCCGCCGTCACCGCTGATCTGGATAACTCGCTTGTCCATATTGCCTGCCATAACCCCCAGCGCAGTGGCGTAGCCGAAGCCCAGAGTACCCTGGTAGCCCGCGCTGATGTGTTGACGTGGTTCGTAGACCGGAAAACCGTACCAGGAGGCGAAGCCTACCTGTGTCACCTCGTCAACAAAAATCCCATCGCGGGGTAACTCCTCGCGTATTACGTCGAGGTACGCCATTTGCGGGGCGACTTTTGATCGCACTAATTTGTCGATTTCAGCTCTCAGAGCCAGTAATTCTTGTTCCCGAGACTCCGGCTGGTGGTCGGCATCGGACAGCGCCACTGAAATCGCCGCAGAGACGTCCGCTGCGTCACCGACAATGCCCAGCTCTGGTTTACAGATACGTTCGAGCTGCACCTGGTCGATATCGACACGTATCAGTTTAAGCTCATCGTCTTTGCCCCACATTACCAGGGGCCAATGCAGCCGGGTGCCGATGGCCAGTACTGCGTCTGCCTCGCCCCAAAGGCGATGCCCCATGGGGTGGTTGGCGCTCAGGTAGTGTTCAGATGAGATAACGCCTTTGCCCGCGCGAAAGGCGACCACCGGGGCTTGCAATGCCTCTGCCAGGGCCCGGATTTCCCTGCTGGCTTCCAGCGCGCCAGAGCCGACATAGATCAGCGGTTTCTTGGCATTGACCAATATTTTCACCGCCTCGGTAATCTGTGCAGTATCGATCGGTGGCCTTGGGTAATCAGAGATTGCCGGCAGTAATTCCACTTCTGCTTGCAGCGCCATAATGTCCATAGACATTTCTATTTCGACAGGCTGAGGGCTGCCCGTTGTGAGCTGTTTGAAGGCTTCTTGCACACGGTCAGGCGCAAGACTGGGATGATCAATTCGTTCCGCCCATTTGGTGATATGGCTTATCATCCCCAGCTGGTCGTTAATTTCATGCAGGTCGCCATACCCTTTACCGATCGCCGTGGAGGGGATTTGGCCGGAGATACACATGACAGGCGTGAAGTTCGCCCAGGCTGTGCACAGGGCGGCCGCGGAGTTGAGCAGGCCGGGTCCGGGCACCACCGTATAAACGCCAACCTTGCCGGTAGACCTGGCATAGCCGTAGGCCATATACGCGACGCCCTGTTCGTGTCGGGTGTGAATCAGACGTATGTTGTCGCCTTCTTTGTACATGGCGTCAAACAAATAGTCGAGTTGCCCTCCGGGCAGACCGAACACGGTATCAACCCCGTTAACCGAAAGTGATTTTATGATGGCTTCTGCGCCAGTCATGACTGTCATTGATTTTGTTCCTTAAGTGTTTGTCATGGCCGCGCGCTTTTTAGCGTGACGCCGGCGGTAGCGAATAAAAAAAAACGGAAAGCCGATCAAGTAGACCCACACCATGGGATTGACCAGTGCCTTGCCTAGTGCCGATAACACGTCATCCGGGCTGATATATACCTTGCTCTGCATGGACTGGCTTTTGTGGCTGTGCACAATCAGGTGGTCTTTCTTGTATTCAAAACGCCCGAATTCAAAATCGATATCGGCCAGTTTACTTTTCACTTTCATGGCATTAACTCTTTTTCAGTCGCCCGGTCTCCTGGGCGTAGGCAATACGTTTTTCCAGTAGTTTGGAAATGTCTTCGGGCTCGTAACCGTGGGGCGGTGTGAACTGACCGCGGGCGTACAGGTCATCAAATACTTCCTTGCAGATCGATATTTTATCGACCAGGGCCCTGGGTGGCTTACCGGAGGGGAAGCGGTTGGGCGGGTAGATGGGGTTGGTATACATTTCCCTGAAGCCCTCGGTGCGCACATCGATCCAGCAGTTGTGATTAGTGCGGGTGCGATAGTGTCTCAAGGCTTCAATATCAATAGTCACTGAAAGCACCTGCTCCGCGGGGTAGGGCGCCTCGCGCAGCAGCATGCCAGTATAGTCAATGGCAAAAGAGTGGCCAGGGCAGAATGCCTTGGGGTAGTACTCGTAGTTCACGCTGCCCCAGTTAGCACCGAGCAAATAACACATATTGTCGTGGGCCCTGGTGCGTCGGGTAAATTTCCAAAAATCCCAGGGTTCTGACACGCCTTCCACTTCCTGAATAGCGCCGGGGTGACAAATGATTTCTGCACCGTTGTAACCCAGCGCCCTGGAAACCTCCGGGGTACAACCGTCGTGGCAAGTCATGGTTCCCAGTTTGCCGATTTCAGTGTCGATAACCGGGAACAGATCTTTTATACCGCCGCCAAAATGGGCTGTATATTCATCAAAAATATCGTGGGGGCTGGTGCCCAGACCCAATGAGGCGTTGATGTGCCATTTGTGGTACTTCAATACAACTTCGCCGCTGGGCCCGACGATGAAATTGGTGTTGAACCAGCGATCGGGAAATTCGGGAACCTGCTCTACGACGCCACCGCCGCATATGTATAGGCCGTATTCCTTGGCTATTGCGCCGAGCTGGTCAATTTCCGGCCCCGGAATGGTTACCGCCTTTTTCATCTGGTCTTCAATTTTGCTTTCACCTTTGCCCGGTGTACCCACCCCCTGCATGAAATACTCGGGTAGGATGACCAATCGCACCGGCACTTCCCAGAAATAGCCGACACCAAAGTGGATCATTTTGATCACCCGGTCGAGGTTCTTCTGAATACCTTCCCGGTCTTCTACGACAGTCACTTCAGGCTGAACGATTAGCGCTGTATAAGGTTCTATTCGGTCTCTCATTGTAATTCCCATGTGTTTAATCGGTGCCGTAACCCAGGAACTCGAAGTCGCAGCTTAAAAATCGAAATCGTCATCTTCTTCAATGACACCCATATCCAATAAAATCTCATTGGCGGCTATAGTGCCCATGCCGTTGATGCCGCCACCTGGGTGGCAGGAGGGTCCGGTCATATAAAACTTCTTTACCGGCCCGCGGTAATTGGCATAGTTGGGAATGGGCCGAAAGGCACCCATTTGTGACAACGTGCGTTCGCCGCCTGTGGTCACCCCCCGATGGAAGCACAGGTTAGCGCGCTCTAAAGTCGGCCCGGTTTCAACATATTCGGCCAGAATATTGTCGTTTGT
This sequence comes from Halioglobus sp., assembly GCA_028823475.1. Classification (GTDB taxonomy): domain Bacteria; phylum Pseudomonadota; class Gammaproteobacteria; order Pseudomonadales; family Halieaceae; genus Marimicrobium. The sequence goes on from JAPKBI010000094.1 coordinate 4,701, forward strand.
CATGTTGGTGGTGTAGTTGCGCAATTGGCCTAGCAAGGTGTCACGGCAGTACTGCGCTCCGATAGTTTCCCAGTTTTGGCCGCTGGCCAAGTCCACGGGAACAAAGGTGTCCATAATAAGTGTGTGCTTACCCTCAGGTGCTCGCGTTGGGTCCATTGTGGTCCAGGCGGCCGTCCACAAGAACGGGTCTGTGGGTGCTAGCCCCGCGGAGATCTCCTGATATTGCTTGTCAATATCTGCCATGGTGCCAAACATACGTTGATAAGCGGTTTTGTTCATTTCCGGGCCGTTCTTGAATTGCGGTACCTCGTCCAGCGCATAGTGCACCCTGGCGATAGAGATATCGCCGAAGGTGAAGGCGCGAACCTTGTCCTTGAAACCGGCGGGCAGCTCATTATCTTCAAAGCCAGTGAGGAAGGTTTGATAGGGGTCTAGTGAACTGACCACAGCATGACGCGCAAAAAGGTCATCACCATTTTCCAGCCGCACACCTTTACACTCGCCGTTCTCGGTAATGAATTTGCGCACGGTTGCCCCGGTCATCACCTTACTGCCCTGAGCTTCAATATAGCTTTTCATGGACTCGGACAGCATGCCGCTACCACCTTCGGGAATGGATTGGCCGAAGTAGTGAATGCTGGGAATCATCACATAAAAACCTTGGGCGGTACCGAGTTGGTCTGGCAGGGTTTGCGGCGCCATAGCCCAACCCAGGATGAATGCACGGACATGGTCGTTTTCGAAATTGTTCAGGGTGAACTGCCGCGAACTAAGCTGGTAGTCCCTTAGCCGCTGAAGCCCCTCCGGGTTGTTTTCAAGTCCCTGGTACAGGTAGCTCGGCGGAGAGGGTGGCGCAAACATACCTTTTATTACACCGTCCTGGATTTCACCAAACTCATTGTATATTTCCTTATAGCGGGTAGCGTCCTTCTTAGAATACTCAGCGATGGTGTCGCAGGTCTTGTCGACATCCTTGTAGACAATAATGCCCGGCCCTTCATACTTATTGGGGTGGCCGGTAATGTGGTCATCTGAATAGATGTACTTTAGTCCGTGTTTCTCCAGTTCGGGGCGAAGCTTCTGAAAGTCAGGGTTGAGGTGAATCCAGACGTGAGAGGAGCCGAAAGGGTCGTGCTTAAAACCGGGCAGGGTCAACTCGCGGGTGAGTACCCCGCCGCCCACCCATTCGTTGCGCTCAAGGACCAAAACCTTGAGGCCATTTTTAACCAGCATAGCCGCGCAAATTAAGCCATTGTGGCCGGCGCCGGCGATGATGACATCATAGTCAGACATGGGATCTCCTAAGTGAGGCAGCATTATTAATCCCATTAATGAAATTTGCAAGTATTTGCCAAAAAAATACAAAAGTGGCCTATATACGTGGCTCAAATCGATTTTAATTTCTATTAAAGGCGCATGCTTCGGTAGTTATAACCATGGATGGCCAAAACATTTAGTCTATTTAATCCCATAATAGTTGTGTACACTGAGCTGGCTTTAGTAATGATCAGAGAAGAACTTGATGAGTTCCAAGAAGTCCACGAGGGGACAGGTGCCAGCGGTGGTGGACATACTGGGCTTTCGCATGGCCGCGGGTGAATATCAGGAGGGTGAAGTTCTACCCGTTGAGCAAGACCTGGCGGACAGTCTCGAAGTGGGCCGCAATGCTCTCAGAGAAGCTGTGAAAGTGCTCAGTGGCAAGGGTCTTATTTCCACGGCGCCTCGCAGCGGTACCAAGGTGCGTCCGCGGGGCGAGTGGAATATGTTGGACCCCGATGTCCTTCGTTGGCATTCAGATCCGGATATCGCCACTGAAAAATTCATGCTTGATCTCATCGAGATGCGTGGAATTATAGAGCCCAAGGCGGCGGAGTTGGCTGCTGTGCGAGCCACCAAGGAAGATTTGGCCACTATCTTGTCGGCCTATGACACCATGGCGGGCAGTGGCGAGGACAGGCAGGCGCGTTTGGAGGCCGATATCCTGTTCCACTCCGCGATTCTGAAAGCATCCCATAATGAGGTCTTGAATCATTTCAAGTACGCGATTGCCGCCTACCTAAAGGCGCACTTTAGGCGTGGGGGGGCGGTTTCGGACGAGATTGATCAAAAAGATCTTGAACGGCATCGCCAAATTGCCTGGGCGATTGCCGCCGGCAAGGTTAAGTCGGCCTACAGTTTGACGGTGGAAATGCTCAATTCTAACCATAGTCATTTCTCCAGGGATGAGTGATTCGCCTTGGCAATTGTTGTAATTACAGGCTGTAGTTCGGGTGTTGGCTATGACAGTGCACTGGCCTTTGCACGCCGAGGCGACCGCGTTTACGCCTGTGTCCGAAACCCTGAGCGCGCCGCTTCACTTGCGCAAAAGGGAGCTGAAGAAAAGCTCGATATTCGAATCAAATTTCTCGACGTTACCGCCAGTGCGAGCTTTTCAGTTTTCTTCGAGGCGATTGTTGCTGAGTCGGGACGTGTTGATCTGTTGATTAACAATGCCGGTATTTTGCACCCGGGCGCCTGGGAGGATCTTTCCGAGGTTCAGGCCAGAGCGGTCATGGAAACCAATTTCTTTGGCCCGCTGCTGTTAAGCCGTGCGGTCTTGCCGCAAATGCGCTCACAGGAGAGTGGTTACATTATTATGATTAGCTCCCTCTCGGGAGTAGCGGGTTTGGCTGGTGATGTTGCCTATAGCGCGAGTAAGTTTGCGCTGGAGGGCGCTACAGAGGCTCTGCGTCATGAGGTTGACCGTTACGGTATCCGGCTGGCGCTTGTGCTTGGCGGTCAATATGCAACGAAAATTTTTCGCACATCAGGCGCCTCGCAGCTCGACGGTGATGAGGTTCTGCCTCCGGGCTATCCGCTAGATTCTGTCTATCGGGAGCTGGTTGAGTGGAAACTGAAGCAAGTACGAGATAGCTGGCCCGACGCGATGGACCCGGCGGTAGTGGCAAAGCTGTTGCTGACCATAGCGGATTCCGATGGCAGTCAGCTGCGGTGGGTTGCGGATGATTTGGCATCGAGGGTG
>JAPKBI010000545.1 GCA_028823475.1 Halioglobus sp.
GCACACAGCGCGGCAAGGTCAGCACTGCATTTATGTCGCTAACCCAGTAAGCTACACCGTTCATCATGCCGCAATAGGTTTCAATGGCAATCTCAACCAAACCGCATGCACTGCTGCAACTGATTCGCTTTGATAAGCCGATCGGCACCCTACTCCTGCTTTGGCCCGCCCTTTGGGCCCTGTGGCTCGCGGCGCAAGGTGTGCCTGCCTACGCACTATTGGCTATTTTTCTGGCCGGCACCTTTCTTGCCCGCTCCGCCGGTTGCATCATCAATGACCTGGCTGACCGGAATCTAGACGGTGCGGTAGCGCGCACCAATGCTCGACCACTGGTGACCGGGGCAATCACTGTTCGGGAAGCGGTGGCCCTGCTTGTAGCGCTGATGTTGCTCGCGTTCATACTCGTGCTGTTTACCAACCGATTGACTGTCATACTCTCCGTTGGTGCGGTGATACTAGCCTCCAGCTATCCGTTTATGAAACGCTACATGCCATTACCACAACTGGTATTGGGCGCCGCATTTTCTTGGAGTATTCCGATGGCCTTCGCGGCCCAGAGTGGGGCCCTACCTCCCGCGTTATGGCTGGTCTATCTGGGAAACCTGCTCTGGACCATGGCCTACGACACGGCCTACGCCATGGTAGACCGGGAGGACGACCTCAAAATAGGCATAAAGTCTACAGCCATATTATTTGGCCAATACGACCGCCTCATGATTGCGCTGCTACAGGCGTCCAGCCTGATATGTCTTTACCTCGCGGGTCAGGCATTCGAACTGGGCCTCTACTACAACGCATCGCTGGTCGTATCTGCCGCTCTGTTTGGCTATCACCAATACCTGATCCGCGAACGCAAGCCGGATGAATGTTTCAGGGCCTTCCTGCATAACAACTGGGTGGGCATGGCGATCTTTGTCGGCGTGGCGCTCAACTATCTGACAGACGGCACCTGAACCGCCAATGGCCCTAGCTCCGCACACACATGAATTCACCGCCGAGTTTCTCAACAGCCTCGACCAAATTTCTGCTGCGCAGTGGAATGCTATCGCCGGTACTGATTATCCATTCCTGCGCCACGATTTCCTGCTTGGACTGGAAACAACCGGATGCACAACAGCAGAAACTGGATGGCAGCCGTGCCATCTAATCCTCCGTCGTGACAGCGAAGTGGTGGCAATTATGCCGCTCTACCTCAAAGCCCATTCTTATGGAGAGTATGTGTTCGACTGGTCTTGGGCCGATGCCTGGCGGCAGAGCGGTCTCGTCTATTACCCGAAATTACTCACTGCAATACCTTTCACTCCCGCCACAGGGCCGCGCCTATGCGTCTCTACTGACGTTGATGCAGACCAGTGCTTGCGCACCGTGCTTCACGCTGTAAAAGCTCTGGCCGCGCAGCGACACATTTCATCTTGGCATCTATTGTTTCCCGATGAGGCCATGAGCGAAACACTGCTCGACGCCGGCCTGCATCGCCGCGCCAGCACCCAGTTTCACTGGTTCAACGATAACTATGGCTGCTTCGAGGATTTTCTCGCGACCTTCAATAGCCGCAAACGTAAAGCGCTAAAAAAAGAGCGCCGGCGTGTCGCAGAACAGGGGCTGATGCTGAAAACACTGACGGGGGCAAACATTGGCGAGCAAGAATGGGAACAATTCTATCGCTTCTATCAGCTGACCTATGCCAAGCGCAGTGGTCATGGTGGCTACCTGAGTCGTGATTTTTTTGTCACCACCGCCGCCAGCATGGGAGACCAAGTGGTTATGGTGCTGGCCTACCTTGATACGCGCGCTGTGGC
>JAPKBI010000546.1 GCA_028823475.1 Halioglobus sp.
GTTCGATCTGGGCGTCATCCATCGCCAGAAGTGTACGTAAACAGCTGACAGTATCTGCCCCTAAACAGGGCGCAGGCTTTTGTACACCATTCTTCCGGTGTCGAAATCGCCAGGGGATCCCGGTGTGCGCTCGTCGACCAACTTCCGGATGATCCAGCCGCTCAATAAAGCCCCGGGCACCGAGTTGTCTGTTATCTACAATATCCTTTGTCGTCATGACAGCATAAGCCGCGATGCCCACCGATTGCAGGTGATTCGCTAACTCAAACCTATCTTGTGTGGCTGTCCAAACAGAGATGGTCTCATCTAATACCTGTTCGTTTTGCTTGCGCGCCTTAAAGCCGGTAAACCGTTGATCGGTGAGTAACTCATCTGAAAGACAAGGCGCAAGTTTTTGCCACAGGTCATCACTCTCGCAGGCGATGGCGATCCAGCTTTCTTCATCATTGTTGCTGCGGCACGGGAATATACCGTGCGGACACATGGTCTGGCTGCCATTGCCCTGCCGCTTTGGCTCAGTCCCCGTGAGTGCATACTGCATCCAGGCTTCCATGTTTAACACGGCCGTTGCCTCCCAGAGTGAGACGTCGAGATGGTCGCCCCTACCCGATTGATCACGCCGGGTGATCGCGGCGACGATCTCCCATGCTGCAGTGATCCCTGCCGTAGGGTCGGGCATCGACAAACCGATTTCCTGTGCCGCGCCGTCAACATAACCTGTTGCGGCAGACAGCCCAGTGAGGGGTGGCATGGCCGGGCCATAGCCAATGTACTCCTTCCAGGGTCCAACCTGGCCATAACCGCTGACGCTGGCCATAATCAGCCGCGGGTTGATCGCTGCCAGCACGTCGTAGCTGAGCCCAAGTCGCTCCATGACGCCGGTGGCAAAGTTCTGCACCAGCACATCGGACTCCGCCACCAACGACTTAACCAGTTCAATGCCAGCGGGCTTGCTCAAATCGACGCCGATACTGCTTTTACCCTGATTCCACTGGTTGAACATACCCGAACGATTGATACCCTCGTCCATGTCCGTGGGGAAGATAGACAGGCGTCGGTATAGGTCGGGGCGCACTTCCGATTCAAGGCGTATTACATCAGCGCCCATGTGGGCAAGATTCATGGTGCAGAAAGGCCCCGCCCAGGCCCAGGTCATGTCGAGTACACGAATGCCATCCAGGGGTTTCTTACTGCTATCAAGATGGTCTTTCCTGGACCGTGAATGACTGCTTGAAGTAGCGCCGCCTACCTGGGTTGCACGGGCCTCGTCCAGAACTTCCTGGGTGTGCGCGCCGATCTGCGGGGCAGCCAGTGGATTACCGGCTCTACCTGAGTTGCGCAGTGTCGCGGCCGCTAAATATTTCGTCCCCTGCACATCGTTAAAGAAGTCGCGTTCGAGTAGATGCGGGGTGTCCCCAAGCGCCGATACACTCATCACAGGCGCCACGCAGACTCGGTGCTTTTGTGCTTCGTGGTAAAAATCCATCGCATGCCAGGTACCCACGAATTCCTGTACAAACATATGTACCATATCTTGATTTTCGGCGCGGCTGGTTTGATCTACAAAAACCTCAAGTGCTGACCAGTCTGGATTACCCATAAATTCCAACAGCCTCTCCCATTGGTCCTGTTCAACGCAGACGACGAAAACGGGACCGTCAATCGCGTGAAATATTTTCCAGGGGATCAGCCGCCGCTCGTGACGTCGAGTCGCGACCTCTTGTTTGTAGGTGTAGGTCGGAAGTGCAGCTTCCAGCACAGAGGCAACATAAGCCTGAAC
>JAPKBI010000095.1 GCA_028823475.1 Halioglobus sp.
TACTAACGAAAGATAGTAGTTATTCCTTTATGCGCTTAAAACCTATTTAGCCAGGGACTGAAAATTGCTCCTGCTAGATTCCAATTTTACCAGTGCTATACTCAAATTTAAAATAAGAACAATAAGGAAGGCTGCGATGAAACGCCATTACTACATCAGTGACGACCTTGATGATTTAGAAGTTATCGAACAACAGTTGGAGGCCGCCGGCGTTTCAACGCCTCAAATCCACGTGCTCAGTAAAGATGACTCAGGCGTTCAACAACACCACCTGCATCAAGTGGAGCCTGTGCTTAAAAAAGACGTCGTAAAGGGCACCAAAACGGGCGCTGTGGTGGGTGCAATAGGCGCTGTTGCAGTCCTGTCTTTGGCTTGGAAAACGGGCCTTACTGAAACCTACACTTGGGTTCCGGCAATATTTCTCTCCGTTATCATTCTGGGTTTTTGCACCTGGGAGGGTGGGTTGATTGGCATACAGGAACCGCATACCGATTTCAAAAGATTTCAGGAAGATCTGCGTCAGGGTAAGCATATCCTTTTTGTAGATGCGGACCCTGACCAAGAAAGCATACTAAAAAATGTCGTCACTGCTCATCCCAAATTGCAGGATGCTGGCGAGGGCGCTTCAACGCCACGCTGGGTGGTCACTGCTCAGAACAAGTTCGCGCGCTTTATGCATTTTGCGCCCTGATTGAGTTTATAACTGCACTGTAAAACACGCAGAGGTTTTTAACACATACTGACGTCCGCCCAATAACGATTATAAGGAAGGTATATGAAGCTAGTGATTGCGCTGGTGTTACTAGTCCTAGGGTCTTTATTGTTCCACTGGTGGAGCCCTTGGTGGATGACACCTATTGCGTCCAACTGGGTCGCAATCGACGACACCATTGAGCTAACACTTTATATCACCGGCGTCGTTTTCGTTGCAGTAAACCTATTCATGGCATGGGCCATTTTTCGCTATCGCTTCGACCCATCACGACGGTCTCATTATGAGCCCGAAAACAAAAAACTTGAAATCTGGCTAACCGTTATTACCTCAGTAGGCGTAGCAGTAATGCTGGCACCTGGACTAATAGTATGGGCTGACTTTGTTAATGTACCTGAAGACGCCGATGAAGTAGAAGTCGTGGGCGCACAGTGGCAGTGGAGCTACAGGTTTCCCGGTACTGATGGCATTCTTGGCCAAGTCGATTCTCGCTTCATAAGCTCGGATAATCCGTTTGGCATGAGTCCCAATGATGAGGCTGGCAATGACGACGTTCTTATTAGCAGCAACGAATTACATCTGCCCATAGACCGCCCGGTCAAACTGTTACTGCGCTCTAACGATGTGCTCCACGATTTTGCCGTACCGCAGTTCCGCGTGAAAATGGACCTCGTACCCGGCATGGTCACTTATGTCTGGCTCACACCAACCCGCACTGGAAAGTTCGACATACTGTGTATGGAATTATGCGGTATCGCGCATTACACCATGCGCGGTCATGTCGTCGTTGATGAGCAAGAAGATTTTGATCAATGGATGTCGCAACAACAGACCTGGAACGAGATACAGTCTATACCGCCTGGCGACCCCATTGCTGGAAAAGCAAGCTATGCTACCTGCGCTGCCTGCCACGGCCAGCAGGGCGAGGGTAATCTGGCAATGAACTCGCCCAACTTAGCTATCCTTCAGCCTTGGTATATCACTCGGCAAATCAACCATTTTAAAGACGGCATTCGCGGCGCGAATGAAGCTGACGAATTTGGTCGGCAAATGGCCCCAATGGCCAATATGTTAATGGACGAAAGCGCCATCCGAAATGTAGCCGCCTACATCGGCACACTGGACCCCCCAGCTACCGTCAGCACTCTCGATGGCGATGTCGAGAAAGGCGCCTACTTTTATAACAGCTGCGGCGCTTGTCATGGCGCAAAAGCGCAGGGCAATTATGCATTACAAGCGCCGCGCCTTGCGGGACAGGATGACTGGTATCTGAAGCACCAGTTGAAGAATTTTCGCCTAGGAGTGCGCGGTGCAAATGAAGGTGACACATACGGCCACCAGATGGTGTTAATGGCCCGCTCCATTCAAAACGACCAATCAATCAATGATTTGCTGGCGTACGTCAATACGCTTTAATCCGGCGCCGAAACAACGTGCAGGCTCAAGCAACCAAGGAAAGATAATATGCAAAACGTGGCAATTGCCGACCAGCCAGACGAGCTACATGATCCACAGACGTTTATTACCAAGTACGTCTACAGCCAGGATCATAAGGTTATTGCCATTCAGTATGGGATTACTGCAATTTTCGTCGGCCTGGTCGCACTAGCCTTATCTGCACTAATGCGCCTACAACTTGGTTTTCCTGATGCCTTTGACTTCATAGATCCCAGTAGCTACCTGCAATTCGTCACGATGCACGGCATGATTATGGTGATCTATCTACTGACGGCTCTGTTGTTGGGCGGATTCGGTAATTATCTGATCCCTCTCATGGTTGGCGCCAGGGATATGGTTTTCCCTTTTATGAACATGTTGAGCTTTTGGTTTTACCTCCTTTCGGTCATCGTTCTGCTCGCCAGTTTTTTTGTACCCGGTGGGCCGACGGGTGCAGGATGGACACTTTATCCGCCGCAGGCTATTTTGCCAGGCACCCCTGGTTATGACTGGGGTATTATCTTGATGCTGGTCTCTCTGGTGATATTTATTATCGCTTTCACCATGGGTGGATTGAACTATGTCACCACTGTCTTGCAGGCGCGCACCCACGGCATGACTCTGATGCGCATGCCCCTAACAGTGTGGGGGATTTTTACTGCAACAGTACTGGGCCTGCTTGCATTCCCCGCGCTGTTAGTGAGCGCTATTATGATGATGCTGGACAAGACTCTTGGCACCAGCTTTTTCATGCCAGCACTAGTGTCCTTGGGGGAGAGTCTCGATTACTCCGGCGGTAGCCCGGTTCTATTTCAACATCTATTTTGGTTTTTTGGCCACCCGGAAGTCTACATCGTTGCGCTTCCAGCTTTTGGCATGGTGTCGGACGTGCTCGCTACCCACGCGCGCAAGAATATCTTCGGCTACAGAATGATGGTATGGGCGATAGTGGCGATTGGCGGTCTCAGCTTCGTTGTGTGGGCGCACCACATGTATGTCAGTGGGATGCTTCCAGCGTTCGGATTTTTCTTTGCAACGACTACGCTAATTATCGCGGTGCCAACCGCCATAAAGGTCTATAACTGGGTCCTCACGCTGTATCGTGGAAACATCCACCTCACGGTTCCTATGCTGTTTTCCATCGGCTTTATATTCACGTTTACCCACGGCGGCCTAACCGGTTTATTTCTGGGCAACGTAGTGATCGACCTGCCTCTCTCTGATACCTATTTTGTGGTAGCGCATTTTCATATGGTCATGGGGGTTTCCCCTATCATGGTGCTGTTCGCCGCCATCTACCATTGGTATCCGCTGATCACAGGCAAGATGTTCGACGAGAAGCTGGGCAAAATTCACTTCTGGTTCACATTCCTTGGCACCTATGCCATTTACCTACCCATGCACTACCTTGGTTTTCTGGGTGTACCGCGGCGCTACTTTGCGATGGGATCTACCGATTTCATTCCTGAATCAGCCCAAAGCCTCAACGCAAGTATCACCGTTTCGGCTCTGATCGTTGGGCTAAGCCAACTTATTTTTATCTATAACGTGTTCTGGAGCCTGCGGGCCGGAAAACCAGCTGGCCATAATCCGTGGGAAGCCACAAGCCTTGAGTGGCAAACCCCGGATGTGCCACCTCATCATGGCAACTGGGGCCCGCAGCTACCGACGGTCTACCGCTGGGCCTATGACTATGGCGTACCAGGTGCAGAAAAAGACTTTATCCCCCAGAATCATCCAGTAACGGAATCCGAGCAAACCGCCGGCGAACCGGAGGGGCGGTAGTTTATGAATATTCTAAAAGTGTTGCGTGACAAACCCTGGGTACACTCAACCGCAAGCGCCACACTTGAGCAATACAGTGGCCCGGACCCAGTGGCAGCCTCACAGGTCATGCTGCGATTTGTGCTAGCGATTGTTAGTGTGCTGTTTTTTCTTTTTATCATTACGTTTCTTTCACGATCCCAGTATCCAGATTTTGAAGCGCTTGCGGGCTCGCCATGGCAACCCTTCACTGACTCTTCTCGCCTTTGGTTTAACACTGCACTGCTTGCCTGCGCTAGCCTCGCGATACAGTGGGGTTTGGGCGGTTCTCGCTCAGGAAAATTAAATATAACGGTGGCTGGGATCAGTGCTGCCGTATTTTTTACCCTCCTTTTTTTAGTCGCGCAATTTGATCTTTGGCTGCGCCTGCAATCCATGGGGTTCTACCTCAGCGGCAACCCAGCGAACAGCTACTTCTATCTGCTCACCGCGGTGCATGGGCTGCATCTGATTGGTGGGCTGGTTGTGCTAACCAATGTCGTTTTTCGAGTCTGGTATAACCACAATATTGACTCTTTAAAAGCTCCATTACAACTGTGTACAACCTATTGGCATTTCCTCCTCGGAGTCTGGCTAGTGTTGTTCGCACTGCTTACCAGCAGGCCAGAGACCATTAACGCACTCGCAGCCATGTGCGGATTTTGAGGGCTATTACATGACAATCCAAACCGATAAGAGCACGAGCTATACAAAGCCCGGCATCGAAGGCTTAGTTGCTGACTGGTCATCAGATAGACAAACGTTCGACCTGCCCTGGGGCAAGTTGATGATGTGGATATTTTTACTGAGTGATACTTTTATCTTTAGTATATTCCTCACTGGCTATATGAATGTTCGGTTGTCGCAAACCGACAATTGGCCCAACCCAAGCGAAGTCTTCGCATTAGAAATTGCGGGTCAACATCTACCGCTGCTGCTGATCGCAATTATGACATTTGCTTTGATCACAAGCAGCGGCACCATGGCGATGGCAGTAAATTTTGCCTATGCTGGCAACAAACGAAAAACAGTCATACTGATGACAATAACAGCGATACTGGGCGCTTCTTTCGTTGGTATGCAGGTGTTTGAGTGGACCAAGCTGATCGTCGAAGAGGGCGTGCGGCCTTGGTCGAACCCCATGGGGGCCGCCCAGTTTGGTTCTCTTTTCTTTATGATCACCGGCTTTCACGGACTGCATGTCACTGCTGGCGTGATTTATCTCAGCATTATTGCTCGTAAGGTTGCCAGGGGTGACTATGAGAAAAAGGGCTATGCCATCGTTGAAATAACCGGCCTTTACTGGCACTTTGTCGATCTGGTATGGGTATTTATTTTTGCATTTTTCTACCTGTGGTGAGGTAAATCTATGAGCGAAACTGCCGGCCAACAACATCCTATCGGGATCTATCTTAAGGTATGGCTCCTGCTATTCATCCTCAGTGCATTTTCTTATGCCGTAGACCTGCTACATGTCGAAGGCTATTTACGCTGGACCCTGATTCTAATCTTTATGTTTTTGAAAGCGGGGCTGATTGTCACTATCTTTATGCATGTCACGTGGGAGCGCCTGGCGCTGAAGTACCTGTTATTCGCCCCACTGATCGCAATAGCCGTGCTCATTATTTTAATGGCGATGGAAGGTGATTACACCTTTATGACCAGAGAGATTTTTTTCGATCAATAGGTGCACACACAGCCTTTGAGACTGTCTCCTCGCATGAAGATGCTGACTGGCTTCCTAATAGCCAATGTCGTCCTTGCGGTTGTAATCACTGTCATTTTTCTAAACAGGCCCAATACACCGCCGCAGATTCAAGGTGTGCTCCTACCCCAGGCCAGACAGTTACCAGAATTTCAACTGCTTGATCATAATAACCAGGACGTCAGTCAGGAAAGCCTGAAAGGGCAGTGGCACTTGATCTCTTATGGCTTCACCACCTGTCCCGACATTTGCCCGACGACACTGTCACAGCTCGCTATCGTAAATCAACATCTGAAAGGACTAGGCCGCACCGACTTGCGGGTGTTGTTCTACACGGTTGATCATCGGCGCGACACCGTTATGCAAATGGCTTCTTATGTGCCGTTTTTTGATGCGGACTTTGTCGGACTGACTCACATCGATAACAGTGACAATCTTCATCTTCCATTTGAGCAGGGTCTGGGTATCGTCGCACAGCTAGTGCCGTCCACAGGAACTGATGTTGACCCCGCCGCCAACGAGTATCAGGTCAATCACGGCGTCACTCTATTTCTCATTAACCCGAGAGGCCAATTACAGGCAATTTTTCGACCTGAGATTAGTCGCTCGGGTGATCACACATTCAGCCCGGATACAGTCATTCGCGACTATCTTGCCATCCGAAATTACCTAGGATAAATAATGAGAAAACGTCGGTCAATTTTGGACACACCGGGGTGTAACTGTTTCGGCGAAGAAGCGATCACGGCAGCTGTCTAATCGAAAACTCTTTGCCCGCCGGTCTTTGGAATAACTGCAAACCAAACTCTGGCATAATCGCCAACAAGTGGTCGAAAATATCCGCCTGAATATCTTCATATTCTGTCCATTTCACGGTATTCGTAAAGCAGTACAACTCTATCGGTATACCGTCATCCGGCGCTAATTGACGAACCAACAAAGTCATATCCTTACGTATCCTCGGATGCTCTTTAAGGTACCGCCAGGCATAGGCTCGAAATGTACCGATGTTAGTCAATCGACGCATATTGACAGCAGCATCAGATTCATCTGCAGTCGCCCCAACCATTGTCTGATTATATTTCTTAAGCTCATCGTGTTTGCCAGCGAGGTAATCCTCTAATAGCGAGAAACGCCTATAGCCATTCACGTCCTGCTCACTTATAAAGCGTATAGAGGATGCATCAATGTGTAGAGCGCGCTTGATACGGCGCCCACCCGAACTCGACATGCCCCTCCAATTTTTGAAAGAGTCAGTGATCAGCCGCTGAGTAGGGATAGTGGTGATCGTCTTGTCAAAGTTTTGCACCGTAACCGTGTATAGCTCCATATCCACCACGTCTCCATCAGCGCCCAACTGGGGCACCTCGATCCAGTCTCCTACACGCACCATGTCCTGGGCCGCCAATTGCACACTGGCCACCAGCGACAGCAAAGTGTCTTTGAACACCAGTAACAGTACTGCCGTCATGGCACCAAAACCACTCAGCAACAGCACTGGTGATTGATCAAGTAATGCCGCAATAAACAGCAGCCCCCCCAGAATCACTACTGCGAGTTGTAATAACTGGATAAACCCTTTGATCGGCCGTTGTCGGGCCTCGGGATTTGACTCGTAAATATCATTGGCCGCATTGAGAACCGCAATGATAGTAATCGTCGCCACCACCATCATATAGGCGCTGGTCAAATTCATCACAAACGTTTCCAGCCCGGCATCAATACTTGGCAGGAAATTCACACCCATGTGAATAGTGAACGCTGGGAACAGCTGTGCCAATCGTTTGCCTACCCCATTTTTAATTAGGGCATCACTCCAAGTGTATGTCGAGTATTTCGCTACAGCACGCAAACCAATATCTAACAACCGGTGTGCTACAACATAGGCAAAAAAGGCCGTCAATAATAAAATAAAAACGACGGTGATATCCGGTAGCGCCGGGTGATATTGTGCTAACTGCGTTATCATGCTCATCA
>JAPKBI010000547.1 GCA_028823475.1 Halioglobus sp.
CCGAGGCATCCAGCATGGGCCGAACGCAGGCCGTCGCTGAGAAAGTGGATGCCGCATTTGAAAAAATTCCAGGCGTCGAAACACGCTCAATGATTACAGGTTACAGTCTACTAGACAGTGGCTTCAAGACTAACGCGGGAGCGTTCTTTGTAACACTGACAGACTTCAAGGAACGTTATGCATCAGCAGCAATAGCCAAAAAGGAGAATGCGCGCGCTGTACTAACGACGCTGCATGCAGAAACTGAAGACATCCAAGAGGCAGTCATTATTCCGGTCGCACCGCCGGCCATTCCCGGCATAGGGTCCACGGGAGGAGTGGAGTTCTGGATTCAGGATATCGGTACAGGTGATTCGGCCCAGCTTGACAAAATCACAAAAGAGTATCTTGCGCGCGCAAGCAAGCTCCCTGAATTCACTAGGGTAACGTCTACCTTCGATGCGAACACGCAGCAATTGCGCGTTAACGTTGATCGCGATAAAGCCGCATTGCTAAACGTAGCAATAGCAGATGTGTATGAAACAATTCAGGCACAGTTTGGATCGATAACCGCCAGCCAGTTCACTCAATATAGTCGAGTCTGGTGGGTCGTCCTACAATCTGACGCTCAATATCGGCAAGAGCCTGACGACCTGCTGCATTTGTATGCCCGCTCGAAGAGCGGCGACATGGTCCCCCTGTCTGCACTAGTCAGTCTTGATTGGGTAGCCGGCCCTGATATGTTGCCGCACTTCAATGGCTTCCCTGCAAGCAAGGTTACCGCAACTGCGGCGACGGGTTATAGCTCAGGTCAAGTGATTGCGGCAATGGAGACACTGGCCGACGATGTGCTGCCCGATGGTTATACGTATGCCTGGTCAGGCTTGGCCTTTGAAGAGAAACAATCGGGTAGCACCTCAATACTCGCCTTTGGATTCGGACTCATTATTGTGTTTTTAGTCCTCGCAGCACAGTATGAATCATGGACGTTACCCGGTGCAGTAATGTCCGCTGTGCCGTTTGGTGTTCTTGGTGCACTGCTGATGATTATGATGCGTGGCCTAGAGAATGATGTCTATTTTCAAATCGGTCTACTGGTACTTATTGGTCTAGGCGCCAAGAACGCGGTGTTGCGTGTCTCCGCTGCCGTCGATTTCCGCAAGCAAGGTAAATCGATTATGGAAGCAACCATACTGGCCGGGGAACAACGTCTGCGCCCTATTATTATGACATCGCTGGCCTTTGCGGCGGGCTGTCTACCAATGGCCTTAGCCATGGGAGCTGGCGCCAATGCGCGTCATTCTATCGGTACAGGTATTATCGGCGGCATGATAGGCGAGACGACGCTTGCAATGCTCTACGTGCCGTTGCTTTTTTACCTCTTTGACCGTTTTGGCGAGGGCAAAAATAAGGACTCAGATACTCCAGATGAGAGCGAGGCCTCAGAAGAAATTGTCGATCCGCAAGCACCACGAGACGGAGAATGACATGAATAGCCCTCTATCATGGTTGACTCGTTCTCTTGCCGCTGTGGGGAAAAAAACATGCCTATATTCTTGCGTGTTGGCAGTTCCGGCCGCACTGATGGTGACGTCCGGTTGCACGCTGGCTCCAGACTACGAAAGACCCGACATCGAAATACCGACGGAATTTCGTTATGAACCCAGGGTGGTCAGTGAGACGGCAAATACTACCTGGTGGACACAATTTGGCGACCCTGTGCTCGACGAACTGATCGCCACTGCGCTGGTTAACAACTACGATGTGAAGATCGCTGCAGCGAATGTTGAACAGG
>JAPKBI010000548.1 GCA_028823475.1 Halioglobus sp.
ATGGAGGCACTCGGTCTATCGCTGCCGGGCAGTTCGGCTCAAAATGCTATCAGTGAAGATAAAAAACAGGACAGCTACAACGCCGGGGCCGCGGTTCGAAACCTGATCAAACTGGGACTCAAACCCAGCGACATGCTCAGCCGCGAGGCCTTTGAAAACGCCATCACGATTACCATCGCACTCGAGGGGTCCACCAACGCGGTACTGCATCTAATCGCCATCGCCCACGCCGCCAATATTCCTCTGTCGCTGGACGACTTTAGTCGCGTCGGCAAGCGTGTCCCTGTGTTAGCTGACATGCGCCCTGCGGGTCAGTATGCAATGAGTGAATTGATCGCGATAGGCGGCATTTTGCCACTGATGAAAATGTTACTTCAGGAAGGTTTGTTACACGGTGACTGCATGACTGTGACCGGCAAAACACTCGCGGACAACCTTGCTTTGGTCCGGGACTATCCTGCCGACCAAAAAATTATCCGCCCAATGTCAGATCCCATTAAAAAGGACAGCCATCTGGTAATACTGCGCGGCAATCTGGCACCGGAAGGTGCAGTCGCTAAAATTACCGGGCATGAGGGCCTAACCTTCACCGGGACTGCACGCTGCTTTCAAGGCGAGGAGGCGGCAATGGCGGCGATTATGGCTGGCCATATTGTCGCGGGCGACGTGGTGATCGTGCGATACGAAGGGCCCAAAGGTGGGCCGGGAATGCGCGAGATGCTGAGCCCCACCAGTGCAATTAACGGGCGCGGTCTTTCTCAGGAGGTGGCGCTGCTCACCGATGGACGGTTTTCTGGAGGGTCGAGAGGATTTGTCATCGGTCATGTGACGCCAGAGGCTCATCTCGGCGGCCCTATTGCATTGGTGCAGGATGGCGACAAGATTACCGTTGACGCGGAGAATGCCGAAATTACTCTGCATGTCGACGATGCAGAATTGGCAACTCGTCGCGCAGCATGGACAGCACCTGCGCCCTATGCAACACGCGGCACGTTGGCCAAGTATGCCAAACTGGTCAGCTCTGCCAGTGAAGGCGCTGTCACCGACAAATACCTAGAGGTGTGATGGGGCGCCTACCCCAATCGACAAGATTACTCACCGCCGCATGCGCATCTAAGAATCGCTACCCTGGGCTATCTACATAGTCGTAAGCCAGTTAGTTTTGAGTTGTATTTATGACAGCGGGAACGTATAAAAAACCTAAGAATATTATATCGAGGCAAACCACTGAATTATGGAAACGCTATTAGATTTTTTTAAGGCATATGATATTCCACCGTCACAGCTGATCGTTGTGGCGATAATTTTTTTCGTGACCATAGCGGCGTACCTCTTAATTCGTTTGCTTTTTCGACGCTATGAAAAAGCAACACATCACTCACAAACGATTAAAATTTTGTTTTATGTATCCTTTGATAAGCCACTACAGCTGGCGACCATTGTTATTGGCTTTTACTTCATAGCCATGAATGTTTTCACATGGTTTAGGTTCACCAGTTTTTTCGATCAGGTTGTAACGCCCGGCATTGAGCTAGGCTTGGCACTTTGTTTCTTTATGTTAATGAATACATTTCTATCACGATTGAAAGCCTATTCGATTACCAAAACAACGCGAACAGATGGCGGATATGACAACTTTGCCAAAGTTGAGCAAATACATAAACTTGGGCAAGTGCTGACGCTTGCCATTATGGTCTTTATCATTGCTTCAATTCTTGGGCTTAAAGTTTCGCAGGGTGTCGCCTACTTAGGCGGGGGATTGGCAATTGT
>JAPKBI010000005.1 GCA_028823475.1 Halioglobus sp.
TTTGCGGTCAGTGATACTTGAACACCACTAAAACATACTGTATGTTCAAATCCTGATTTCGGGTGAGTTGATGGCTTGCCTTTAGTATTTTTACTGATGCGTTTTGCTCTGTGTGGCTGTCTCGCTTACCGATAGTAATCCGCCCCAACAATGAGGTAACCCCGTGAGCGACCTTGAACAGTTTCGCCAGGAGACGCGAGTCTGGCTGCAGGAGAATTGTCCCGAGGCCATGCGCCAGCAGGCCAAAGGCTTTGAGGATATATTCAATGGGGGTCGCAACCCCGAGTTCGCCCATCCTGATCAGAAAGTTTGGTGCGACCGTATGGCTGCCCGCGGCTGGACGGTTCCCCACTGGCCCAAAGAATATGGCGGCGGCGGGCTGAGCAAAGAAGAAGTGAGAGTCCTCGCTCAGGAGATGGCGGCCATCGGTGCCCGCCCTGCATTGAGCAGTTTTGGTATTTCCATGCTCGGCCCTGCTCTCCTGCACTTTGGTTCTGAGGGGCAGAAGCTTGAGCACCTGCCTAAAATTGTGCGCGGTGAAATCCGCTGGTGCCAAGGTTACTCTGAACCAAACTCCGGCTCTGACTTGGCAAGCCTCGCGACCAAAGCGGAAGACAAGGGCGATCATTATCTGATTAACGGCCAGAAAATATGGACGTCCTATGCAGATAAGTCTGACTGGATATTTTGTCTTGTGCGCACCGACAACTCGGGCACCAAGCACGAGGGTATCAGCTTTGTGCTGTTCGATATGGCGCAGGAGGGCGTGACGACTCGTCCCATCAAATTGATCAGCGGCAGCTCCCCGTTTTGCGAAACCTTCTTTGATAACGCGATCGCAGACAAGAAAAATCTGGTTGGAGAAGAGGGTAAAGGCTGGACCATCGCTAAGTACCTGCTGACGCATGAACGCGAGATGATTTCCGCTTTCGGGGCTGCACCTAAAAAGTCTGTCGGGCAAGTGGCGCTGGATAATATCGGAGCCGATGTCTCTGGGCGTTTGTCCAACTCAATGCTGCGCCAGAATATCGCCCAGTATCAGCTCGATACTCTGGCTTTCGGCGCGACCATGGCGCGCGTCGGAGATGAATCAAAAGCTGGGAAGGGTCTCGGTGCGGCGTCCTCCATATTCAAATACTACGGTACGGAACTGAATAAGCGGCGCAATGAACTGAATCTGGCAGTATCCGGTGAATCCGGTTTGGGCTGGGAGGGCGAGGAATATCATCAGGGTGTGGTCAGTCGAGATTGGCTGCGCTCCAAGGGGAATTCTATCGAGGGTGGGACCTCTGAGGTGCAGCTGAATATTATTGCCAAGCGTGTGCTTGGACTTCCCGACGCATAGCCCAGGTCACAGAGAGGATTATTGAAAATGGCACTGGTATTGAACGAAGAGCAGGTGATGCTAAAGGAATCTGCCGCTGGCTTTCTGGCGGCGAACGCTACCGTGACGCATTTGCGTGCATTGCGTGACAACAATAGCGAGCGTGGGTTTAGCGACGACGTATGGAATGAAATGGCGCAGATGGGTTGGGCGGGCATCGCCATCCCGGAGGCCTTTGGTGGCTTGGGCTATGGTTATACCGGTTTAGGGCTATTGCTGGAGCAGGCAGGCCGTAACCTTAGCGCCAGCCCCTTGCAATCCACGGTTCTGGTGGCCGCAACCTTAATTGGCGAATTGGGGAGCTCGCAGCAAAAAGAGGAGCTGTTGCCTGCTATTGCTGCAGGCCAGAAGCTCATTAGTTTGGCACTGCAGGAAGGGCCGCATCACGCACCACAGCAAAGCGCATTGAGTGCGACGTTGAATGAGGGCGATTATATTCTCAGTGGCACTAAATTGATGGTGTTGGATGCTGTTTCTGCGCACACTTTTATTGTCATCGCGCGCACCAGTGGGACGGCCGGTGAAGAGGAGGGATTAAGCGCTTTTCTGGTCGATGCTGGCACCCCTGGTCTGACCGTGGAGCGACGCAGTCTGGTCGATTCGCGCAGTGCAGGTGCACTGGTGTGCGACAATGTGCGGGTTCCTGCGGCCAATCTTCTCGGTGCGCCGGGACAAGCCTGGATTGGGCTTAATCGCGCACTGGATATCGCCAATATCGGACTGGCGTCAGAGTTGTTGGGTGTGTCGACTGAAGTGTTTGAGAGGACCATCGCCTATCTGCAAGAGCGTAAGCAATTTGGCCGAGTCATTGGCTCCTTTCAGGGTTTACAGCATCGTGCCGCAGAACTGTTTGCGGAGCTGGAGCTGGCGCGGTCGATTGTATTGAAAGCGCTACATGCCATTGATGACGACGAGCAGGCGTTGTCTTTGATTGCCAGTGCGGCCAAGGCAAAGCTGTGTGAAGTGGCTCAGCGTGCGACCAATGAGGCTATCCAAATGCATGGCGGCATCGGCATGACCGATGAGTACGAGATCGGGTTTTTTATTAAGCGAGCCCGGGTCGTTCAGCACACCTTTGGCGACTATAATTACCATCTGGATCGCTTTGCACAATTTAGTGGCTTCTGAGCATACAGTAGAGACGGAACCCCATAATAATGAAAGCAGAACTCATGCAGTTTGATGACGTGGTTGCCAGCCTCACCGCAGTCGGTCAGGGTTTTGAAGTGAATACAGTGGAGCTGGCGGGTGTTCAGTACCGCAACTTCGCCACGTTGCCTGCCAACCTTGCGCAGTTCTTTACAGTCATGTTGCAGCACGCGGAAAAAGAGTTTGCAGTCTACCTGGACGAGCGCTATACCTTTGGCCAAGGGTACCAGCACAGTTGTGAATTTGGCGCCGCGTTAGTAGAGCGTTATGGTTTAGTAAAAGGTGACCGAGTGGCCATCCTGAGCCGTAACAACCCTCAGTGGATGATGGCTTTTATTGGGATCACTTCTGTGGGTTGCGTGGCCGTGCCGATGAACGGCTGGTGGACGACAGAAGAATTGGACTATGGTTTTGCAGATAGTGGTGCCAAGATTGTGGTAGCCGATCGCGCACGGGTGCAGCGACTGGCCACTATTGTAGAAAAGCATGATCTGCAAATTATCGCTATTGATGATTGCAGTGGTCTTGGTGTTGAGCACACGGTGTTTGCCGAATTACTGCGGGAGTTCTCGGGTAGAGGCATGCCCGAAAACGAGGTTGCCCTAGAGGATCACGCCACCATCATGTACACCTCTGGTTCCACCGGCCATCCTAAAGGCGCACTGTCTAGCCACAGAGGCGTTCTGGCGGCACTCTACAGTTGGATGTGTATGGGCGTTGCTACCAAAATGACAGGGGCTCAGGCTGCTCGAGAGCAGGGACTGCCGCCTTGTGCGCTGGTGACAATTCCATTGTTCCATTGTACGGGAAGCCACTCAGCCTTCATGCTGTCTTTGGTGGTGGGTCGTAAAATGGTGATCATGCATAAGTGGGATGCGCAGGAGGCCTTGCGGCTGATCGAGGCTGAAAAAGTGACGTGGTTCAATGGCGTACCGACTATGTCGGCGGAGTTGCAGGCAGCAGCGGAAACCACAGCCCGGGATATTACGTCACTGACGGAGATTATGGCAGGCGGTGCTGCGCGCCCCCCTGAGCAGGTAAAAAAAATCAGTGGAACGTTTAAAAATTCTACACCGGGGATTGGCTACGGATTGACTGAAACGAATGCATTGGGGGCGGTCAATGCGGGTGCCTTCTATGTCGCCAGACCGGACAGTGCGGGGCGGGTTGTGCCTCCGGTGACTGAATTTCGTATCATTTCAGAAGACGGCCGCGAGCAGCCCACAGGTGAACGGGGCGAGCTGTGTATAAAGTCTCCGGCCAATATACTGGGTTACTGGAACAAGCCGGATGCCACGGCAGAAGCCTTTGTTGATGGTTGGTTTCACACCGGCGATATTGCCTATTTGGACGAGGATGGATTTCTTTACATCGTCGACCGGATTAAGGAAATTATTATTCGCGGGGGTGAAAACATCAGCTGCATTGAAGTGGAGGCCGCTGTTTATTCACATCCAGATATTCACGAAGTTGCAGTATTTGGGCTGCCCGATGAGCGTCTTGGCGAGATCGTAGGCGCCGCTGTGGTCCTGCGAGAGGACGTTCAGCTCAGCGCGGACGCACTGCGTGTATACTTGGCGAGTCGCCTAGCGGTCTTTAAGATACCAACCCATATATGGTTTCCTGTTGAACAGCTACCGCGCATCGCATCAGGAAAGATTTTTAAACGTCAAATAAAAGCAGACTATGCTGCTGAACTGGCTCGTGATAAACAGCCATAACCTAATTGCAATCAAGTAACAGACTGACAATGAAAAAGGAGAGAGACAATGGATTTAGGTGTTAGCGCAAAACTGGTACCACTGCTCGAAGAGGTGCGTGGCTTTATTGAGAAGGAAATTTTGCCGGTAGAGGTCGAGTTCTATGACGATATCGCAGTGGGTGATCGATGGGAGTGGACTCAGCGTCAGACCGATATTCGGGAGGGCCTGAAAACCAAGGCAAAAGCACAGGGGCTGTGGAATTTCTTTCTCACCGAAGGTGACGCCGGTTCTGGCCTCAATACTGTGGAGTACGCTTATCTCGCCGAGGAGATGGGCAAGTCGCATTTGGCCGCAGAAATATTTAACTGTGCCGCCCCGGATACCGGAAATATGGAGGTGCTCCACAAATACGGTACTGAGGATCAGAAAAAGCAGTGGCTGGAGCCACTTTTAAACGGTGACATTCGTTCTGCTTTCTCTATGACCGAGCCCGGAGTGGCATCATCGGATGCGACTAATATCTGCACGCAGGCGGTACTCGATGGCGACGAGTGGGTCATCAACGGCGAAAAGCACTATGTGTCTGGAGCTGGGGATCCGCGCTGTAAGATAATGATCGTAATGGTAAAAACCGAGCCGGACGCGCCCAAACATCAGCAGCAGTCACAGATACTCGTTCCCACGGACACCCCTGGATTTGAAAACCTGCGAGCCATGAATGTGTTTTCCATGGATGATGCGCCTCATGGTCATATGCATCAGAAGTTTACTAACGTGCGCGTGCCCAAGGAAAACATTTTGCTGGGGTCTGGTCGCGGCTTTGAGATTTCTCAGGGTCGACTGGGGCCAGGCCGCATACACCACTGTATGCGCGCCATCGGTGCTGCAGAAAAAGCATTGGAGCTGCTGTGCCAGCGGTCGATGTCGCGTGTCGCTTTTGGTAAGCCACTCGCTCGCCTAGGCGGCAATATCGATATTATCGCTAACGCTCGTATGGACATTGAACAGGCTCGCCTACTTACGCTCAAGACGGCCTGGATGATGGATAACGTCGATGCGAAAGAAGCGCGCATATGGATTTCGATGATTAAGACCGCGGTGCCTAATATTTCTATCCGTATCGTGGACGAAGCGATTCAGATGTTTGGCGCATTAGGCATTAGTCAGGACACACCGCTGGCGCAGATGTACATGTCTCAGCGCACGCTGCGTTTAGCTGATGGTCCTGACGCGGTGCACCGCATGGTGGTCGGCCGTCATGAGCTCAAGCAGTATCTGTAGCCCAGCGTCAACGCAACCCTGCGATATGGCTGAGGAGGGCGTCCCTGGTCGAGTGAATAGTCATGGCTTTTCACTCGATCAGAACCGGTGGTTGAAAAAAGTCGCTTTAATTTGGGAATAGAGTAATGTAAATTCAATAAGACATAAATAAGAACGGACAGGGTCAAATGAATGTAGCCACTAAGCGGTGCGCGCCGTTTTTCGCGTTTATAGCTTTTTCTTCCGTTGCGTCTCTGACTTCTGCTGCTGCCGCGGTCAATTCGCTTGAAGAAATCATTGTAACGGCCAATAAGCGGGAAGTTTCCTTGATGGATACCGCGGCGTCGATCAGTGCTTTCGATAGTGCTACGCTGAATCAACTGGGCATAACGGGCAGTCAGGACCTGGTGGTACATACGCCTTCCCTGTCGATTACAACGTTTAGGGTCAGTATCCGCGGGGTGGGTCGGCCCCAACTGGCAGTTGGTTCGGAGCCAGGGATCGGCATCTACTGGGACGGCGTTTACAATACTGAAAACGGTATATTTAACTACTCCGAGTTCATGGATATTGAGCGCATTGAGGTATTGCGGGGGCCGCAGGGCATCCTCTATGGGCGCAATTCCGTTGGCGGCGCCATCAGCTTTATCAGTAAGCGACCTAATGACGAGTGGGGCGGTAACGTCACCGCGCAACTCACCAATTACGACGGCAGATTAATCCAAGGGTTGGCTAGCGGTCCGATCACTGACACATTGAGTGTGTTGGCGGGTGCGTCTTATATCAGCCACGAGGGATTCCAAAAAAACACGTACAACGGCAAGGACTATCAACAGGACAAAACGCCCTACGGTACGGTGAGCCTTGAGTATCAGCCCAATGATCGCTGGAATACCGTGCTTAAGGTGATAGGTGTGGACCGCGAGTATCGGCAGGGACAACCCTACATACTGGAGCCTTTTGCACGCGAATTAGCGCAACCCGTAACGGATGATACTACTGGTGCGACCATTAACTTGCCGGGTATGTTCCCCGCGCAGAACTTCGTCAATATGCGCCAGGGCCTGGCCATAGAGAATCCCGCGCTGCAAGATGAGGATAAAGTGACACAAGACCGTGATCCGAATCTCAAGAACCGGCGTTGGGCGGTCTCTCTGAATAGCGAATACAGCGCAGACACGTTTACCCTCAAGTATACCGGGGGGTATAACAAATACTGGTTTGATACGACAAGTGATGCCGACGCCAGCGTTCAGGCGGACTCGGGCGTCGACTGGACCAAGATCACTGCCAGAGTCTTTGGCTCTGATATTCCTGTCGCGCTTCTCCCCGGCTTCCCAGGGAATTCGATTACCGGCGCCGATATGACCTTTAACGTCGATCAGGAGGCTAGATTCAGCTCTCATGAATTACAGTATTCATCAGAATGGGACAGTGATTTCTCGTTGTTGGGCGGGCTCTATTACTATCACAGCGATGAAAGTCAGGTGGTGGATTTTCGAGAGTGGAATGATGATTTAATGGAGATGTACCAGTATATCGTCGACCTTGCCAACGCTGCTGGCGCCGATGTGGACAATGTTGTAAGTAAAGACAACTATCTTTATCGTGGTGAAGCGACCGTGGATACCCGATCCTACGCATCCTATGGACAGCTATCGTGGGACCTGTCGCCCAAGACTGTTCTAACCGCCGGTTTGCGCTATTCGTATGACGAGAAAAAAGGCAATGATAATACCTTTGTGCAGTATGTGGGCGACCCTAATGTTTCTGATGGGACTGTGTATAGGGCTGAAGATGACAGTTGGGATAAGTGGACCTGGCGCTTGGGTGCAGACCATTATTTGACGCCGGATCAGTTTCTGTATGCCTTTGTCGCGACGGGCTATCGCTCTGGTGGTTTTAATTTCCAAAAGCCCAGCGACAGTACAGATGTTGATGTGGTGAAGCCAGAAGAAATTATCTCTTATGAGGTGGGCTACAAGGGCTCCACATTTGAAAATCGATTGAATGTCGGTGCTTCGGTGTATTACTACGATTACACCGAGTTACAGGTGATTAAGCAGGATGTAGAAAACGGCATCGCCTTGAACACGTTTGAAAATGCCAAAGACGCAGAAGCTGCCGGTCTGGAACTGGACTTTAGAGCCCTGCCGACACCGAGCATCATGCTGAGCGGAACGTACTCGTACAATTATACGGAGTTTAAAACCTTCTCCAGCAAAGATGCCAACGCTTGCACCTTGGGGCCCTATGCAGTGGGCGATACTCAGAATTCGCTATGCACGGACGAGCAAGATCTCCAAGGCAATGAATTTGTGTTAACGCCCAAAAACAAGGCGTCTTTGAATGCCACCTATTTTTGGCAGATGTTTGATCTCGATTGGTCAGCTACCGGCACTTATTCCTACACCGGCAAACAGTGGATGTCGATTTTCAATGATCCGCAATACGATAGAGTCGACAGCTATGACCGTTGGGATGCGCGCGTGAATATGGCCGCCCTCGATCAGCAGTGGGAGGTGACTGCATTCGTCAAAAATATCGCCGATGATCGGAATATCATTAGCCGAGGACGGCCCGCTACTGTGACCCAAAACGCGGGATCTGTGCTGTCTGATCCCCGTATTTACGGGCTGAAGCTGCAATACAACTTCTAATCTTTTGCGCGGGGAGACTCTGACTGACTCAGGGTGTCTCCGATTCCGGTTCAATAATGCCTCAGGCTCAACCGGCTCCAACGCGGTATCGCTTGGCCTCGCGGGCACACAGCGGGTTGGGGTATAAAATACTTGAACGAGCCAAAAACATACTGTATGTTCAAATCCTTGTTTTTAACTGATATGTTCAGTTTATTGCTGTTTCTGGTAAATATTTGACCGAAAACCCTCTTTCGCTATCAGCGCCCACAGTGTGGAGTGGGTGAAACAGCATCGATCGACGACAATCAACCGTTTCTATTGCAGCAAACCTGATGAGGAGCACACCATGGCAATAAAGATCGTACCCAAGGAAGAGATGTTGGACGCTATCGGCACTAAGTTCGAGCCCGGTGAGTGGTTTGAGGTGACACAAGAGCGTATTAATGTGTTTGCAGATTGCACCGAGGATCACCAGTTTATCCATGTGGACGAAGAGGCTGCAAAAAACACGCCTTTTGGCAGCACTATCGCGCATGGTTTTTTGACCCTGTCGTTGCTGACTAAAATGATCGAAGGTAATGGCGTTATCCCTGAGAATATTGTTATGGGCCTCAACTATGGCTTTGACAAGGTGCGTTTTTTGTCGCCGGTGAAATCAGGTAAGCGCGTTCGAGCGAACGCGGAAATTGCTGATATCGTGCGCAAGGATGACAATCGCTTCCTGGTTAAGCAGGTTATTTCTGTAGAGATTGAGGGTGAAGAGACGCCTGCCTTGGTCGCAGAATGGTTGAGTATGGTTATTGCCGGCTGATCAGGCGGCCTATTTATTTTTTTATTGGGAGGATTTCAGTAATGTCTATTCGTTATGACGGTAAGGTCGCAATCGTTACCGGTTCTGGGCAGGGCTTGGGTCGCAGCCACGCCATTGAGCTGGCTAAACGTGGCGCGAAGGTTGTAATCAACGATCTGGGCGGTGGTGTTGATGGTTCAGGTGGCTCATCCGATGCCGCCAAAGCTGTTGTGGCAGAAATTGAAGCGCTGGGCGGTGAAGCGATAGCCAACGGTGCCAATGTCGCCAAATACGACGAAGTCGAGGCGATGGTTAAGCAGACGATGGAGAAGTGGGGCCGTGTTGACATCTTGGTCAATAACGCCGGCATTCTGCGCGATAAAAGTTTCACCAAAGGCAGTCTGGATGACTTTAAGCTGGTACTTGAGGTCCACCTGATGGGCAGTGTCAATTGCACCAAGGCCTGTTGGGATATCATGCGCGATCAGGCCTACGGCCGCATTGTGGTCACCACATCGTCATCAGGTCTGTACGGTAACTTTGGCCAGACCAATTATGGCAGTGCCAAGATGGGCGTTATCGGCATGATGAATACATTGGCTCAGGAAGGTGCGAAGTATGATATCCGCATTAACGCGTTAGCGCCTACTGCCGGTACCCGCATGACCGAAGGTCTGATTCCGGAGGAGGCCTTTGCATTGCTGACGCCTGAGACGGTGACACCTGCTGTGCTGTATATGGCCAGTGACGATGCTCCCAATAAGACCATCATTTGTGCTGGCGCGGGCGCATACTCAGTCGCCAAAATCATTGAAACCGATGGCGTTTGGCTAACACCAGAAGATCAGACTCCCGAGGGTATTGCGGCCAACTGGGATGCGATTACTGCCTCGGAAGGTCAAACACAGCCCCAAGCAGGTTTTGAACAGACGGTAAAATTCACTGGCAAGGCTATGACAGGCCTGGGCCTGAATAAGTAAACATTGACTCAAGGGCCTTTATCGGTGCCCTGTTATTGGAGAGAAGAAACATGAGAGAAGCCGTTATTGTATCCACCGCTCGCACCCCGATTGGCAAGGCCTTTCGTGGCGGGTTTAATAATCTTGGTGGAGCAACTCTGGGCGCAGCCTCAGTAGCCGAAGCCGTCAGGCGTGCCGGTATCGATCCCGCTCGCGTCGAAGACGTGATTATGGGTAGTGCTTTGCAACAGGGTGCCACCGGTTCCAACATCGCGCGCCAGATTGCGTTGCGTGCGGGGCTGCCGATTACCACGTCTGGCATGACGATAGACCGTCAATGTTCGTCGGGCCTGATGGCGGTAGCAACGGCTGCGAAGCAGGTCATGTACGACGGCATGGACTGTGTGATCGGTGGTGGACTGGAGTCTATTTCGCTAGTGCAGAATGAACACATGAACCTGCATCGTATGGTAGACGATGAGTTGATGGCGATTGAGCCTAATATGTTCGTGCCAATGCTGCAGACAGCAGAAATTGTTGCCGACCGTTACAACGTTTCGCGTGAAGCGATGGACGAATACGGTCTGCAATCGCAGCAACGCACTGCGGCGGCTTATGCCGCGGGTAAGTTTGCCGATGAGCTAGTCGACGTTACCTGTAAACGCATCGCCTGGGATAAAGCGACCGGGAATTCGTCAGAAGTCGAAGCGACTGTGTCTGCTGATGAAGGTTTGCGTGGCACAACGCTGGAAGGCCTCCAAGGTCTAAAAACCGTCATCGAAGGTGGCACTATCACCGCTGGCAACGCATCACAACTCTCTGATGGGTCTTCCGCTCAGCTGATTATGGATTCAAAAGTTGCTGAGAGCGAGGGCCTGCAGCCTCTGGGAATTTACCGCGGTATCGCTGTTGCAGGTTGTGCTCCCGATGAGATGGGGATTGGCCCGGTCTTTGCAGTGCCCAAGCTGCTCAAGCAGCACGGTCTGTCGGTTGATGACATTGGCCTGTGGGAACTTAATGAAGCCTTTGCCGTGCAGGTAATTTACTGTCGCGATCAGTTGGGCATCGACAATGATAAGCTCAATGTGAATGGCGGTGCCATTTCTATCGGACACCCCTATGGTATGAGTGGCTCGCGCATGATTGGTCACGCGCTGATCGAGGGCAAGCGTCGTGGCGTTAAATACGTTGTTGTCACGATGTGTGTGGGTGGTGGTATGGGTGCGGCAGGCTTGTTCGAAGTCGCGTGATGTTGTACTGAGTAAAACGGCGCTTACGGGCGCCGTTTTTGTTTTTGTCTGCAATATCGACTTCAATGACCTGAGGAATAACCATGAAAGCAGTGACATGCAAAGAACACGGTCTGCCGGATAAATTGGAGTTGGTGTTGGACTGGCCGGAACCCGAAGTGGGTGAGCACGATGTATTGATCGACGTTAAGGCTGCGGGTCTGAACTTCCCCGACGTGCTGATGATACAGGGCAAGTACCAGTACCAGCCTGAGATGCCGTTTATTCCAGGTGGCGAGTGTGCCGGAGTAGTGGCAGCAGTCGGGGCCAACGTCAGTCGTTTCAAGGTAGGAGACAAGGTGCTATCCGCAGGTGGCTCCGGCGCATTTTGCCAAAAAATTGCGGTCAGTGAACTTAGCGCGTTTCCTATGCCCGATGGGCTGAGTTTCGAGCAGGCCGCAGGCGTTAGCATTACCTACTTTACCTCCTACTACGCTCTCAAACAGCGGGCCAATATCCAGCCGGGTGAAACCCTGCTGGTGCTGGGAGCAGCCGGAGGCGTCGGCACCAGTGCTATTGAACTGGGCAAACAAATGGGTGCAAAGGTTATTGCGGCAGCGAGTACCGATGAGAAGCTCAAGCTGTGTAAGAAATTGGGCGCTGATGAGATCATCAATTACACTGAGGTGAACCTGAAGGATGCCATCAAGGAATTGACGGGCGGAAAAGGTGTGGATGTAGTTTACGACCCGGTGGGTGGTGATTATGCAGAGCCGGCGCTTCGCGGTATGGCTTGGAACGGTCGTTATCTGGTCATTGGTTTTGCCAGCGGTCCTATTCCCAAGATCGCACTCAACCTTGCTTTGCTCAAAGGCTGTTCTATCGTCGGTGTGTTCTGGGGGCGCTTTACAGGCGAGGAGCCCGAGGTTAATTTAAAGAATATTGAGGCGCTGTGGGCGTTATTCGCGAGCGGTAAAATCAGCCCGGAGGTGACGGATAGCTTTCCCATCGAGCAGTATGAAGAAGCCTTCAACTGTATGATAGAGCGTCGCGCGCGCGGCAAGGTCATTATCACCATGTAGGGAGTCTGGGATGCAGAACTTTGAATTCACTGCGGTCGCTAGAATTATCAATGGGGTTGGTAGTGCATTGGAACTTGCAGCCCAGTGTAGGCGCTTGGATATAGAGCGTCCTCTGCTGGTCACCGATCCTGGATTGATGTCTATCGGCCTGATACAGCCAGTTCTTGCCGCGTTGGAAAAAGAAGGGCTCTCACCGCTGGTGTTTGACCAAGTACGCGAAGATCCACCAGAAGCCACTGTACTGGCTGCCGCCGAAGTGGCGCGCCGTGGCAATGTCGATGGGGTCATAGCGGTTGGCGGTGGCAGCTCAATGGACGTGGCCAAGGTGGTGGCAGTACTGCTCGGTTCTCAGCAAACACTATCTGAGCTGTATGGCGTGAATCAGGTAACCGGCGGCAGACTGCCATTGATTCTAGTCCCCACGACGGCAGGAACGGGTTCCGAGGTCACACCGGTGGCCGTAATCACCACTGGTGAGACGACCAAGGCCGGCGTCTCGTCGCCGGTATTGTTGCCGGATGTAGCGGTGTTAGATGCCGCACTAACCTTGGGACTGCCGCCCGCTATCACCGCCATGACCGGAGTTGATGCGATGGTTCACGCCATCGAAGCCTATACGTCTCGCCATAAGAAAAACCCTTTGTCCGACAATCTGGCCGTTAAGGCCTTAGCGCTGTTATCGCGCAATATTCGCACCGCTGTGCATGACGGCGGCAATCGCGAGGCGCGAGGAAATATGCTTTTGGGCGCCTGTTTGGCGGGCCAAGCATTTGCGAATGCCCCCGTCGGCGCGGTACATGCATTGGCCTATCCGTTGGGCGGCCACTACCATATCCCTCACGGCTTGAGTAACTCGCTAGTGTTGCCTGCTGTGTTGGACTTTAATGCGTCGCATGCGGATGAACTTTATGCGGAGCTGGCCGAGGTTGTGATCGGAGCCCCAGTTGCGGGCAGCGCCAGTGCCAAAAGCGCTGCATTGACGGCTGCAATGCGTCAACTTGTCGACGATGTAAAATTGCCTGCTACATTGCAACAGGCCGGAGTGAAAGAAAGCGATCTGGAAATGTTGGCCAGTGATGCAATGCTGCAGCAGCGCCTGCTGATGAATAATCCGCGGGAAGTGTCTTATGAAGACGCGCTGTCAATTTACAAAGCAGCCTACAGAGGTGGCGCATGAGTAAGGAGGCACTACCCACCAGGGCCGACTACAAAGTGTTCTACCCAATCTCTACGCGCTGGTCCGACAATGACATTTATGGACATGTGAATAATGTGGCCTACTACGCTTATTTCGACACAGTGGCTAACCGCTACCTCATTGAAGAGGGCGGGCTGGATATTAGTGACGCGACTATCGTTGGCTATGTGGTGAGTTCGGGTTGCGAATACCATGCTCCTATTGCTTACCCCGAGTCCGTAGAGGCCGGTTTACGTGTTGACCGGCTCGGCAATAGTTCAGTGCAATATGGTATTGCCATCTTTAGGGAGGGTGAGCAGGTCGCGGCTGCACATGGTTATTTCGTACACGTTTTTGTTGAGCGAGCGGAAAATCGTTCTGTACCGATTCCGAAAAACCTGCGCGCGGCACTGGAACGCCTGTAAGTATCGGTACGTTATTGATCAGCGATCATTGATGACCAACACTAACAGTACAATAATGAGCACCCCTGTGCTGAACAGCGGTGCCAGAGCGGTGTGATATTGATACAGCCCCCCGGCGCAGATCGGGCCGATGGCAAACCCTATTGCGGGGCATGAGCTTATCAGCCCCGCAGCTGCGCCCTGTTCCTCAGTCGATACCGCTAGCGAAGCGCCCGCGGCAATCGATGGCATGCACAGTGCCATGCCTATGCCGAGAAAGGCCATGCCGACAGCCAGGATCATAAAAGTCTCAAACCCCGAGATCACCGCTGCGCCTATCACCATGGACAGCAAGCCGATACGAACGAACTGCGTGGGTCGTAACTGCAGCCGTTGCATCACGGTGATCTGAGTTAGAAACGTAAACGTGGCGCAGACCATCAAAGCCGCGCCGGTCATTTGCGCCGTCTCGATGCCACTGAGGTCAAGTTTGTCCTGCAGCTGGAACCCCAAGGTCTGTTGTATGCTGGAAAATCCAATGAACAAACCAACGGCGGTGATCAGTAGCAACGTAATGCGCTTATCCGTATAGCGAAGTTTTCGCGAGTGCTTGCGATTTGTGTGTTGCACATTTGGCGCAACCGGTAACTTTCGCCATACCACCAAGGCGGCGGCAGCGGCCAAGGCGGCAGCAAAATACAGGGGAGCCAGCAGACCGAAAGTCGCCAGAGCTCCACTCACTGCAGGGCCAAGAATGGTTCCCATGCTGTTAGCGGTGCCAAGTCGAGCCATGGTTTTTGTACGTTCGTCTCGACTGGTATGGTCGGCGGCGTACGCGGCGCTAGCGGGGCCAGTGGCGGACATGATAATCGATTGGCAGCAGCGAGTTATCAGCAGTACCACATAGAGTAGCGTGCCGCTAAGTAGGCCAGTCATTCCCGCATAGAATACACTGGTAAACAGCACAGTACCCACGGTGTATCCGACCAATCCGGTGATCATGATGGGCTGACGCCCAATGCGATCGCTAAGTCGGCCCCAATGCGGAGCCGCAAGCCCGAAAATCAATGCTGAGAGCGCAATAATAGACGTGATCTGCAATTCGCCAAGATGGACTTCTCGACCTAACGGCGCGAGGATCGCAAACACTAGCGACTGTCCCATCCCAGTGGACATAAGCGCCAGGATGAGGACAGTCAGCTGTTGGCGAGTCAGCTGCCCTGACAAGGGGAGGCCTGCCTTGTAGCGCTATTTGAGTTCAGAGGAAGATTTTTCCAGCACCCGACGTGCCACAATCAATTGTTGTATCTGCTGGGTACCTTCGAAGATATCTAGGATCTTGGAGTCACGCGCGAATTTCTCCAGAAGAATATTTTCGCTATACCCCAGACTCTGGCACAGAGCAACGCAGCGCAGAGTGATGTTATTGCCCACGCGGCCCGCTTTAGCTTTGCACATGGACGCTTCCATCGAGTTGGGCATTTTGTTGTCCGCCATCCAGGCAGCCTTCAATACCAGCAATCTGGCACCGTGCCACTCGGCTTCCATTTGCAATAATTCCGCTTCCAGTGCACTGAGGTTGGCCGGCTTTTTGTCGAACTTTAGTTCCACGCCTTCCTCCTTCAGTAGCTCACGAGACATGTCCAGCGCAGCGCGCGACGCGCCGATAGCCATCGCCGCGACCGGGGGACGTGTGTTGTCAAAGGTTTGCATGACACCACCAAACGCTTTCTTGCGGCCCTCTGCATCGGTCGCCAGTTCCGCGCTGCCGAGGATATTGGTTTTGGGAATTCTGCAGTCATTAAAGCTGATCGCCGCGGTATCGGACGCTCGTATGCCAAGCTTGTGCTCCAGCCGGGTGACTTCGCACCCGGGCGTACCCTTTTCGACAATGAAGGATTTGATGGCGGCTTTGCCAAGTGACTTGTCCAGCGTAGCCCAGACGACCAGCGTGTCAGAGCGCTCGCCATCAGTGACATATATTTTCTCGCCGTTAAGCACCCATTCGTCGCCATCCGCCACTGCCGTGGTGCTGATGCTGGCAGAGTCCGAACCGGTGCCCGGTTCGGTAATACACATCGCAGCGTAGCTGCCGCCATATTTCTCTACTTGCTCGGGTGTGCCGACCGCGGTAATCGCGGCGTTGCCCAAGCCGCTGCCTGGCATGGCTAAAAATAGCCCAACATCGCCCCAACAGAGGCCAAACAGGCCCACTACGGCGCCCATGTTGCCACCATTTACCACAGTGCCTGCTGGGATAGATACCTTGGGGCCTGAAGGATTAGAACGCGCACCGCCGATCAATTTGGCAACCTCTTCCATTTCCTTGGGGTAGGTGTGTTCTTCCTTGTCATACTTGCGCGAGTAGGGGCGCATCATGTGTTCGGCCAACATCATGACCTGTCCGAAAGTTTCTTCATGCTTCTTGCTGAGTTCGAGATTAATCATTGCTTTTGCTCCTGAATTCGAAAGTCATAGGGTCAGACGCTGGCCATGCCTTCCAGCATGGCGATGGCGCGAAGATCTCGATACCACAGCTCCACCGGGTGCTCGGTGCAGAAACCATGACCGCCCAGAAGTTGTACGCCGTCGGTACCGATCTTCATCGCATGTTCAGCGCAGAATATTTTAGCGAGGTAGGCGTGTTCATGAAAATCCAAACCCTGCTCTGCCCGCGAGGCCGCACGCCAAGTCATTAGGCGCATGGCCTCTAATTCAATGGCGATGTCAGCAATCATGAACGCCACAGATTGCCGGTTGGTGATAGGTTCGCCAAAGGCAATTCTCTCGTTGCAGTAGGTTTTAACGTAATCCAGTACCGCCTGGCAGGTGCCTACCGCGAGTGCGCATATGCCGATACGGCTTAGGTCAATAAAGCGCTGTAGATCAAAGGGACCTTCGCCTAAAAGGGCGCTGGATGGCAGTTGCACCTTGTCCAGCGTTAGCGTCGCTAACTGAGCGCCGTGCAGTCCCATATTTTCTTCTACAGTGCGCGTCATGCCCGCGGGTGTGCCCTCGACAATAAAGGCCGCAGGGTCGCCATTTTCCATGTGCGCAATGATCAGCACCAGTTCCGCATCCATGCCTAATGGCACCATGGATTTGGTCCCTGACAGGCTAAACCCTTCGCCATTGGTTGTGGCGGTCGTTGCGGGTTCGGTGGGTTCAAAGGTCGCTCGCGGCTCTAGCAACGCCGTGGTGGCTGCTTTGAAATCCTCTGAGCAAAAGAGCGGCAGGTATTTTTCGCGCTGTGCGTCCGAGCCTTGATCTATTAAGGTGTTGATAAAAGCTGCGGGGCTTATGGACCCCAAGGCCAGAGATAAATCACCGTGTGCGAGATCTTCCAAGATCAACGCGTTGGAGGAAGGTGAGCGGTGGACCCCCGCGCCGCCCAGGGCCTCGGGAATAGGTAGCAGCGAGATTCCGAGCTCGACAGTTTTAGGGTAAAAGTCCTGCGCTGGACTGTTACCGGCGTCTACGAGTTTGGCCAGTGGTCTTATTTCTACGGTAGCGAAGCGCTGCATGGTTTCGCGATTCATACGCTGATCGTCCGTCAGGGTCAGATCGAATATCAGGTCTTGAGTTTCGTCGGTCATTGCGTGCTCTCTTGTTTCATGAGTTTATAGGGCGGTCAGGCTGGGAGCCTGTAGGCCGCCGATTAGGTAGTCAACCAGGTGGTCTAGCAGGGTGTCCTCATCAAAATGGCTAAGGTCTCCCAGTGGTGTGTGTGTGAGCCAGAAAACTTCTGCAACGCCGTGAAACACATTGGTGCTCATGAACATCAGCCGCAACCGTCGGACCGGCGTGGGCAGTGCGGGCAATTCTTCTGCTAAAGCACGGTCCAGCCGCTGCGAGAAGGGCGCACACATTGCATTGACCATATTGGAGATTTCGGCATCACTCTCACTTACCAGTCGGGACAGGAACTTTACTCCGTCTGCTCCCCAGCGTTGTCTTGCGGGCAACTTTACTAGCGGGCGCAGCGTGTCACGACAAGCACTGCGCAGTGACCGTTTCGATAGATGCTCTGGCCGCAGGGCAGTGGCAATATGACCTAATTCATTGGCAATCATGTCTATTAGCGCTTGGATTACGCCCGTTTTGTTATGGAAGTGATAATGCATCGCCGCGGAGTTTTTTGAGCCTGCCTCGATACTGATGCGACGCAATGAAACCGCATGCAGGCCTTCACGGGCATAGAGTCGCAATGCCATTAGCAGCAGACGCTCGCGGGTGTCTGCATTTTTCTCCGATGTTGCATGGGCGAGTGTGGTCATTTCACTAACTTAGAGGCATTCCCGGTCAGTAGCCCCAGGATTTGGGGGTAGCGCACAGGAAATAGGCGGCACACAAGGGAAAAAAATCTGGCATCCATGCCGATTAGGAGGCGTTTCTTGTGTTTCTCGATGGCCACAATGATTTGCGCGGCGGCTTTTTCCGGGCTCGTGTGCGCCAATTTCTGAAACTCCGTGTCACGCTCGTCGGCATTGACGTCAGAATCTTCGCTGCGTGCAGCGCGAGCAATGTTGGTCTTGATGCCACCGGGGTGCACGCAACAGACGTGGACGTTGCTGCCGTCCATCTCTTGGCGCAGGGCTTCAGTGTAACCACGCACAGCAAATTTTGCCGCATTGTAAGCCGATTGAGTGGGAGCAGAAAACAGGCCAAATACTGAAGAAATATTCACTAAGTGTCCTTGTTGGGATTGGCGCAAAAGTGGCAAAAACGCCTGTGTGCCATAAACAACACCCCAAAAATTGATGCCCATCAGCCATTCGAAGTCTTCGTAGCGGTTGTTCTCGACGTTTGATATGAGAGCGACGCCGGCATTGTTGATAACGATGTCAACGTGCCCTTTGGCCCCGGCGATCTTTTCAGCCCAAGCATAGACGCTCGTTTTGTCAGCGACATCCAGAACTTGCCCATCGGCAGGGACATTTTGACGCGGCAATAATGCAAGGGTTTCATTCAGGCTAGCGGCACTGATGTCGCTCAGGAAAAGCTCGCAGCCCTCGCGGTTTAGTTGCAGTGCCAACGCGCGACCGATACCTGAGCCGGCGCCAGTGAGCGCCGCAATTTTGCCATCTGCATAGGTCATAAATAGCTCTTTCTTGTACTGTTAGGTGGACATGATGATAGGCATTTTTTTGATTAAAGCAACTGCTTTAGAGGATTTTTGTCTTCGACGTGCGTGTAATGTTCTGGTGCCTAATAATTTGAGGCTGCCTGAACTAAAATCGAATTCCTGTGTGAATCACAAGCCATCAGTCTGGACTCTATGGACTGCATCCCCTACAATCTAACGCCAGATTAGGCACCCCCCGACCAGCGCATCGGGAGCAGTGTGCACCTGCGATTAACTAGAGCTGTGTTTATGTGAAAAGGCGAGATGTGGTTTACCTCATCTTGCCTTTTTGTGAGCGCGCGCAGCTGGCGTTACGCCACTGAACGATGGAGGTAAGTTTGTCCATTCCGGCCATATTAGCCCTTGAAGATGGCAGCATTTTTAGAGGGTTGGCAATAGGCGCCACTGGTACCTCAGTGGGTGAGGTGGTATTTAATACCGCAATGAGTGGCTATCAGGAAATCCTCACGGACCCCTCGTATGCACGCCAGATCGTCACTCTGACTTACCCCCATATTGGCAATACCGGTACGAACGACGAAGACGAGGAGTCCAATGCGATTTGGGCCACTGGTCTTGTGATCAGGAGCTTGCCGTTACTCGCCAGTAATTATCGTAATCAGCAAGGACTTTCCGAGTATTTATGCCGCCATAATATTGTTGCGATTGCTGAAATCGATACGCGCAGGCTTACCCGCATTCTGCGCGAGAAGGGTGCTCTAAGTGGCTGTCTGATGGCGGGTGAAAGGGTTGATGAAGCGGATGCCTTGGCGCAGGCGCGAGATTTTGCCGGCCTGAAGGGTATGGACCTCGCCAAAGAAGTCACAGCGACACAAAGTTACACGTGGCGCGAAGGTAGCTGGGCCATTGGGGTGGGCTACAGTGAGCGTGCTGAATCTGATTTGCCTTGGCATGTTGTGGCCTATGACTTTGGCGTCAAACGCAATATTTTGAGGCTGTTGGTCGATCATGGTTGCCGCCTGACAGTGGTCCCTGCTCAGACCCCGGCAGCCGAAGTCCTCGCCATGAATCCAGATGGCATCTTCTTGTCCAACGGCCCGGGTGATCCAGAGCCGTGTCGCTATGCGATTGACGCTATTCAATCGATTCTTGCAACAGATGTTCCCGTATTTGGTATTTGTCTGGGCCACCAGTTGTTGGGCCTGGCGAGTGGCGCGGCGACTGTAAAAATGAAGTTTGGCCATCACGGCGCCAACCATCCAGTAAAAAACCTGGATGATGGGACGGTTCTGATTACCAGCCAGAACCACGGGTTCGCCGTTGATGAGCATAGTCTGCCGGACAATCTACGCATTACCCACACGTCTCTTTTCGACGGCAGTCTGCAGGGAATGCATCGCACCGATAAGGACGCCTTCAGCTTTCAAGGTCACCCAGAAGCTAGCCCGGGACCGCATGATGCGGCGCCGTTGTTCAAACACTTTATTGAATTGATAACTGCACGGGCCCGGAAGAAGTAAGCCACTATGCCGAAGCGTACTGACATAAAAAGCATTCTGATCCTCGGTGCAGGCCCTATTATTATTGGTCAAGCCTGCGAGTTTGATTACTCTGGTGCGCAGGCCTGTAAGGCGCTACGCGAGGAGGGCTACCGGGTCATTTTGGTGAACTCCAATCCCGCTACTATTATGACCGACCCAGCAATGGCCGATGCTACCTATATCGAGCCCATCGAATGGCAGACCGTGGCCCGTATTATTGAAATAGAGCGCCCCGATGCTCTGTTGCCCACCATGGGCGGCCAGACTGCACTCAACTGTGCTCTGGATCTGGCCCGTGAAGGTGTCTTGGAGGCACATGGCGTGGAGATGATAGGGGCCAGCAAGGAGGCGATCGACAAGGCAGAAGATCGTCAGTTGTTTGATAAGGCGATGAAAAGAATAGGTTTGGATACGCCGCGTTCTGTTATCGCCCACAGCCTCGAGGAAGCCTTTCAGGTGCAGGATTCCATCGGGTTTCCGTGCATTATTCGCCCCTCATTTACCATGGGGGGGTCTGGTGGTGGCATCGCCTATAACCGCAGTGAATTCGAGGAAATTTGTCGGCGTGGATTGGATTTATCGCCGACCAATGAGTTATTGATAGACGAATCCCTCATCGGCTGGAAAGAGTTCGAGATGGAAGTGGTTCGTGATAAAAACGACAACTGCATCATTGTCTGTGCGATTGAAAACTTTGATGCAATGGGCGTGCATACGGGTGATTCAATCACTGTGGCGCCCGCACAGACACTAACCGATAAAGAATACCAGATCATGCGCAATGCCTCTGTGGCGGTGCTGCGTGAGATTGGGGTGGAAACTGGCGGCTCCAATGTGCAGTTCGGGCAGGATCCGAAAACCGGCCGTATGGTGATTATTGAAATGAACCCCAGAGTGTCCCGCTCCTCGGCATTGGCATCCAAGGCCACGGGTTTTCCTATCGCCAAGGTGGCGGCCAAGTTGGCAATTGGTTATACGCTGGATGAGTTACTCAATGACATTACCGGCGGCGTAACGCCGGCGTCCTTCGAACCCTCTATCGATTATGTTGTGACAAAGATCCCCCGTTTTGCGTTTGAAAAGTTCAGCGGTGCAGACGACCGTCTCACTACCCAGATGAAGTCCGTGGGTGAAGTGATGGCCATAGGCCGCACATTCCAAGAGTCTCTGCAAAAAGCACTGCGAGGCCTCGAGGTGGATTCCGCCGGATTTGAGCATATGATCGATG
Source organism: Halioglobus sp. (assembly GCA_028823475.1). Classification (GTDB taxonomy): domain Bacteria; phylum Pseudomonadota; class Gammaproteobacteria; order Pseudomonadales; family Halieaceae; genus Marimicrobium. The sequence goes on from JAPKBI010000005.1 coordinate 21,635, forward strand.
TGGACGACCCCGAACTGCGCGCTGAACTCGTATCAGAGCTTACCAACCCGGGGCCGAACCGTATCTGGTATCTCGGGGATGCTTTTCGCGCGGGGATGAGTTTGGACGAGGTGTCTCGCTACTCGGGTGTGGACCCTTGGTTCCTTGTGCAGATTAAGGATATTGTGTCTACCGAGGACAGCCTAAAAACGATCAGTCTGGACAAGATCGATCATGCGAAAATGTTTGAACTCAAGCGCAAGGGCTTCTCAGACGAACGACTTTCGGTATTGCTGGCTGCGTCGCAGACGAAAGTGCGCGAGCACCGCCACAACTTGGGTGTGCGTCCGGTGTTCAAACGGGTGGATACCTGTGCGGCAGAGTTTGCCTCTACCACAGCCTATATGTATTCAACGTACGAAGAAGAGTGCGAAGCGGCGCCTACAGACCGAGATAAAATTCTGATATTGGGCGGCGGCCCCAACCGTATTGGCCAGGGTATTGAGTTCGATTATTGCTGCGTGCATGCGGCGTTGGCATTGAGCGAGGATGGGTATGAAACCATTATGGTCAACTGCAATCCAGAAACAGTCTCCACAGATTATGACACCTCCGACCGCCTGTATTTTGAGCCAGTGACGCTGGAGGATGTTCTTGAGATCGTCGACTTGGAGAAGCCCAAGGGTGTGATTGTGCAGTTTGGTGGCCAGACCCCGCTCAAGCTCGCGCGGGCACTGGAGGCTCATGGCGTGCCTATTATAGGCACTACGCCGGACGCGATCGACCGAGCAGAGGATCGAGAGCGCTTCCAGAAAATGATACAGAAGCTGGAGCTGAGGCAGCCCAACAATACTACTGTGCGCAGCACTGAAGAAGCCGTAGAGGCAGCCAAGGCCATTGGGTATCCTCTGGTAGTGCGGCCTTCCTATGTGCTCGGTGGTCGTGCCATGGAGGTCGTCTATCGTGAGGAAGACCTGCTGCGCTATATGCGCGACGCAGTTCAGGCTTCCGATGAAGCTCCGGTGTTGTTGGACAGTTTTCTCAGTGCGGCGATCGAGGTGGATATCGACGCCGTTAGTGACGGCGAAGAAGTCGTAATTGGCGCGATCATGCAGCATATTGAGCAGGCCGGCGTGCATTCAGGTGACTCCGCCTGTTCCCTTCCGCCCTACAGCCTAGATGCTGAAGTGCAGGATGAAATGCGTGCGCAGGTGAAAAAAATGGCACTGGAACTGGGCGTCAAAGGACTGATGAATGTCCAGCTGGCTTGGCAGGACGATGAGATCTACGTGATTGAGGTTAATCCGCGTGCGTCGCGCACTGTGCCGTTTGTGTCCAAGTGCATAGGCGCCTCCCTCGCCAAGATTGCCGCCCGCTGTATGGTGGGACAAACGCTGGCCGAGCAGAAGTTTACCCGTGAAATTGTGCCGCCTTACTTCAGTGTCAAAGAAGCGGTATTGCCGTTTAACAAATTTCCGGGCGTGGATCCGATTCTGGGGCCGGAAATGAAATCCACTGGTGAAGTCATGGGCACGGGTGACACGTTTGCGGAGGCATTCGCCAAGGCTCAGCTGGGCGTTGGTACTGGAACGCCCACCGAGGGTGCCGTTCTGCTCAGTGTTCGCGATGTGGACAAGCCCGGCATTGTGGCGGTGGCTAAGGACCTCTCAGATTTGGGTTTCTCTCTGGTGGCGACAGGCGGCACCGCTCAGGTATTGGAGCAAGCAGGCCTCACAGTGCGCCGGGTTAACAAGGTGACTGAAGGCAGACCTCATATCGTGGATATGATTAAGAACGATGAGGCAGATTTTATTGTCAACACCACCGAGGGCAGGCGTGCTATTGAGGACTCGGCGTCTATTCGCGCCAGTGCTGAATCGCACGGCGTATTTTATACAACCACCCTTACCGCCGCAGAGGCAATCTGTATGGCATTGAAGTTTAAGGGCGAAAAGACAGTGCGGCGCCTTCAGGATCTGCACAGGAGAATTGACGCATGACTAGGTTTCCGATGACATTGGCTGGGGAAACTACGCTCAGAAAAGAACTGGATCGATTAAAAAAGGTGGATCGGCCGCGCATTGTGCAAGCTATCGCAGAGGCGCGAGCACACGGTGACCTCAAGGAGAATGCCGAATATCATGCGGCGCGTGATCAGCAGAGCTTTGCCGAGGGTCGTATCCTGGAGATTGAGGGGAAGCTGGGCAACGTCCAAGTCATTGATATTACAGCTATTCCCAAGACAGGCAGGGTGATCTTTGGCGCCACCGTTGACCTCATTAACGTGGGCACAGACGAGACTGTGAGATACCGCATCGTGGGCGAAGATGAGGCCGATGTGAAGAGCAATATGATTTCGGTGGGTTCGCCCATTGCACGCGCTCTGATAGGTAAAGAAGAGGGCGATGTGGTCGTGGTCAAGGCCCCCAGCGGTGATATCGAGTACGAAATTGACCAGGTACACCACCTCTGATTCAGCGGATTGGTCGCCTCAAAATGCTATGGCGCGGGCGTTAAGGGTTGCTGCTATCGATTGACACGGGCGCTACCGTGTTTTGGAAAAACGTCTCGCTTTAAAGGGGCAATTTTTCAGTCAAATCAATAATGCAAATAATTCTCATTTAGATTATCATCGTTTTTCGACTTTAGCCGAAATAACATTATGAGCCTCTCCCTTTGGACCCTAAAAACGGGCGACCACTGCGAAATTCTGGGTTATGACGACGCTCTCGATGAGAAGTATCGTATTCGTTTAATGGAATTCGGTTTTCACCGCGGCGAATCAGTGTCTTGTCTGCATTCGCTCGGTTTTGGGGCGCCCAAAGTCTACCGCGTCAGCAATACGGTCTATTCACTGGACGATGAGGTCGCTACCCACATTATGGTCAAAATCACCCCCAGTCATGCCTAAAGTTCTCCTGATGGGTAGCCCTAATTCGGGCAAAAGTATGTTGTTCAATCGCCTCACGGGGCTGCACCATAAGGTGGCCAATTTCCCGGGTATCACCGTGGATGTCAGTGTTGGTCGAATGCAGGCGATACCAGAGTTTGATCTGGTGGACTTCCCGGGGACATACTCGCTACAGGCTATTTCGGCGGACGAGAAGGTCGCGGTGGAGAATTTCGAGCGGGCGTTAGTAGATCCCGATGTTGTTCAGGTGCTGTGTGTTATTGATGCTACTCGGCTGGAAAAAAGCCTCTACTTTACTCTGCAGGTTATTCGCGAGTGCGTGCGGCACGGCAAGCCGGTCTCTGTCTTGGCCAATATGATAGATGTACTGGACACCCATAAATTAAGTCTGGATACACAGGGGTTGTCTGCTGCACTGCAAACGCCAGTAATGCCGACCTCTGCACGCTCCGGAAAGGGCTTGGAAGCGGTTATCAGCGAACTGAAAGCAGACCATGCGGGTATGGGCAGCGAGTATGTGGAGCTGCCCGATGAGCAGTTGCGTGCTAAAGCACACGAACTCGCACATCGCTTTGGCCCCAAAGGCGATGTGTTGATCAGGAACCAGACCCGATTGGATAGTATTTTTCTCCATTCGGTGACCGGTGGTGTCGCCTTTTTCTTTATTATGTACCTGTTGTTTCAGTCCATATTTACTTGGTCCGCACCGTTGATGGATGCGGTCGAGTATGTGCTAAGCACAATGGCGGACTGGATTGTGCCTTTGATCAGTAATCAGGTGGCGAGGGACTTTACCTCTGACGCACTGTTTGGCGGAATCGGCGCTTTTCTGGTCTTCGTGCCGCAAATTTTTGTGCTGACGTTTATCATCGGGCTGCTGGAAGACTCGGGCTACATGGCGCGAGCTGCTCTGATCTGTCATAAACCGCTGCGTCTGTTTGGCCTCACAGGGAAAAGCTTCATTCCCATGCTGTCGGGGGTGGCGTGTGCTATTCCCGCGATCTACGCGGCGCGCGCGATCGACTCACCACGCAAGCGGCTGCTGACCTATATGGCAATCCCGTTGATGCCCTGTTCTGCCCGATTGCCGGTTTATACGTTGCTGATTGCCGCTTTTATTCCCGCGGGAACGGCACTGGGCGGCCTACTCGGATGGCAGGGCATGGCGATGTTTGCTATTTATTTTTTTGGTATGTTTTGCGGGCTGCTGGTAACGGCCTTGGTATCGCGCACCAGTAAGGATCATTATAACGACCTGCCTTTTGTGCTGGAGCTGCCACCCTACAGACTCCCTAGCATGCGGCCTCTATTGCGCAATTCCTGGAACCGCTCAAAACACTTTGTAACCAAGGCCGGCAAGATCATATTTGCGGTCACAGTTGTTATTTGGATACTGGGTTATTTCCCGAACTACGGTACTGATCTGGGTGCGTCTTGGCTGGGATATATGGGCCATATCATCGAGCCATTGTTCGCCCCGTTGGGTCTTGACTGGCGCTATGGCGTTGCCATTTTAAGTTCCTTTTTGGCGCGGGAAGTATTCGTCGGCACACTGGGTACTATTTTTGGGATTGAATCTGCGGATGAGCACATGGCGCCACTGGTGCAGCATATTCAAAACAGTGACCTTGCCTTGGGGTCGGGCATTGCGCTACTGGTTTTTTTCGCCATCGCGCTGCAATGTGTTTCGACGCTGGCGATCCTTGCTAAGGAAAGCCAATCGAATTCGTTGGGGATAAAACTGTTCGTCGGATACTTTCTGTTTGCTTATGTTGCAGCGATTACGGCGTATCAACTGACCAATTTTTTGACCTGACACCGAGGGCTGCTAATCCATTTTTTCGCGTTGAGATAGCCTGACCTGCGCCAATATTAGCTGTGCCAGCAGCGCGCAAGCGCTCGGTTAGAGCGGTTTGATCAGATTGGATAATCGCGGGTCAGGCGCGGCAGAGCGACGCAACAGGACAATGACGCTGCCAATGCTCTGTACCATTTCGGCGCCGGTTTGCTTGCAAATCTTCTCGGCCAGTTCGGCGCGAGCCTCACGCGCGCCCACGGCGATTTTGACTTTGATCAACTCATGGTCGGTCAGGGCGCGATCAAGCTCCGCGCTGACAGTCTCGCTAAGACCTTTGCCAGCGACGGTGACCACAGGATTGAGCTTATGACCTATGGCGCGCAGCTGTTTGATGTCGGGTTTTGTTTTCTTACTCATAGTCTTTCCAATGTACAATGCCCATCACTGCGGGGGCGGGCTAGTCTACACAAGGCGCCCCGAGCAAGAAACCGAAATTACAGTGGTCTCCTATGGCGAAGAAACGACCCTCCAGTAAAGCATGGCTAAAAGAACACCGCGATGACCCCTATGTCCAGCAGGCCCAGCGAGAGGGTTATCGCTCGCGGGCTTGCTATAAGCTGTTGGAGCTGCAAGAAAAGGATAAATTTATCCGTCCTGGCATGACAGTATTGGACCTAGGCAGTGCACCGGGCGGTTGGTCGCAGGTGGCGATTGCGCGGGTGGGCGATCACGGTAAGGTGATTGCCTCGGACATCCTGCCCATGGACGGATTAGCCGGCGTGACCTTTATCGAGGGAGATTTCACCGAAGTGCAGGTCTTTGACAGTATTATTGCGGCTCTTGATGGCAACCGGGTGGATGTGGTCATTTCCGATATGGCACCCAATATGAGCGGTGTGAGCGCCGTAGATCAGCCTCGTGCGATCTATCTGGTGGAACTTGCCTTAGACATGGCGCAACAGGTATTGGCCCCGGGGGGAACGTTTGTCACCAAAGTGTTTCATGGAGAGGGCTTTGATCAGGTGTTTCAAGCCACGAAAGGCTATTTTGTCAAGGTGTTGACGCGCAAACCGAAGGCTTCCAGACCCCGCTCAAGGGAGGTGTATATGGTGGCAAAGGAGTTCCGTGGCCCCTGATAATTGTATTGTCGGACACCTTGAAACATGGAGACATTGCCCCAAGTATAGTAAATTGTAACTGGACCACTTGGTGAACCGGCCCTGCCAATGCGCCGCTGGGCGCTATTTGTCACCTTTTTTACCAGACGCGACGGCATTCGGCAGTAATGTGACGCGTCGAGGGCGCCTTATCCGTCCCCCGTTACTGCTGCAGTGCAGTGCGAGCGACGCATCTGCTGAAAATCTTTAAAGAGGTATTGGTATTGAACACTATGGTTAAGAATTTATTGCTTTGGCTGGTGATAGCAGCGGTGCTGTTGTCCGTATTCAACAACTTTAATATGAAGGGTGCCACCGAGCAGGTTGGCTATTCTCAGCTTATTGAGGAGGTTCAGCAGGACAAAGTAAAGAAAGTGGTCGTGGATGGGCTAACAATTTCGAGTGAGCGCTATGACGGCTCTAAATTTGAGACCATTCGCCCGATGATGGAAGACCCCAAGCTGATCGACGATTTGCTGCAGCATAACGTCGAGGTAGAGGGGCGCAAGCCCGAGCAGCAAAGCGTCTGGACCCAGCTATTGGTCGCCAGCTTCCCTATTCTTATTATTATTGCCGTATTTATGTTCTTCATGCGTCAGATGCAGGGCGGCGGTGGCGGTCGCGGCGGGCCTATGAGTTTTGGTAAGAGCAAGGCCAAGTTGTTGGGCGAGGATCAGATCACCACCACGTTCGCGGATGTTGCGGGGGTGGATGAAGCGAAACAAGATGTTCAAGAGTTGGTGGAGTTTCTGCGCGATCCCAGTCGTTTTCAGAAATTGGGCGGGCGTATTCCACGCGGCGTACTGATGGTGGGGCAGCCCGGTACCGGCAAGACCTTGCTGGCCAAGGCCATTGCCGGCGAGGCGAAAGTGCCATTCTTCTCGATATCGGGCTCAGATTTTGTGGAAATGTTCGTGGGTGTAGGTGCTTCTCGTGTGCGAGATATGTTTGAGCAAGCCAAGAAGCAGGCGCCTTGCATTATTTTTATTGACGAAATTGATGCGGTGGGACGTCACCGGGGCGCAGGCCTCGGTGGTGGCCATGACGAGCGTGAGCAAACGCTCAACCAGTTACTGGTAGAGATGGATGGTTTTGAGGTGAACGACGGCGTGATCGTCATCGCCGCCACTAACCGCCCTGATGTTCTCGACCCAGCCCTGTTGAGGCCCGGCCGCTTTGACCGGCAGGTGGTGGTGAGTCTCCCTGATATCCGTGGTCGTGAGCATATTCTCAAAGTGCATATGCGCAAGGTGCCTTTGGCGGAAGATGTGGAGGCGTCTAAAATTGCGCGCGGCACACCAGGCTTCTCTGGTGCGGATCTGGCGAATTTGGTCAACGAAGCGGCGCTGTTTGCTGCACGTAGCAATGTGCGTACCGTGGGTATGATCCACTTTGAATTGGCCAAAGACAAGATCATGATGGGTGCAGAGCGCAAATCTATGGTCATGTCCGAAAAGGAAAAGCGCAATACCGCTTACCATGAAGCGGGGCATGCGATTGTTGGCCGTTTGATGCCGGAACATGATCCAGTCTACAAGGTGAGTATTATTCCTCGAGGACGCGCACTGGGTGTCACTATGTTTCTGCCAGAGGAAGATCGGTACAGCCATAGCCGCCGGTTTATTATCAGCCAGATTTGCAGCCTCTTTGGGGGTCGTATCGCCGAGGAAATGACCCTTGGGAAGGATGGCGTTACGACAGGGGCATCGAACGATATTCAGCGCGCAACCGATATTGCCCGCAATATGGTTACTAAGTGGGGTCTGTCAGAGAAAATGGGTCCACTGATGTATGACGAGGCCACTGAGGAAGTGTTTCTGGGTCGCAGTGCGGGTCAGCCGCATATTAGCCATTCCGGGGAGACAGCAAAGCAGATCGATCATGAGGTACGGCGTATTATCGACGAGTGCTATGCAACCGCGCAGCGAGTGCTGGAAGAAAATTTTGATAAATTGCATGTGATGGCAGAAGCCCTGATGGTGTACGAAACGATTGATGCTGGGCAGATCGACGACATCATGTCCGGGCGGGAGCCCCGCGAGCCCAAGGACTGGGGCAGCACTGACAGTGATGACACACCACAGTCCAGCCCGGATGCCGCCCAGGACGATTCCCCCGCTAGTCCGATTGGCGGGCCTGCTGGCGAGCACTGACCTGAACCGGTCAAGGTAGTGGTTTGTACTCAATATTCAGACGGTCCGGTGCTGCAATGTGCCGGGCGTCGGCTGGATTTAACTCGCCCGGTTATCATGGGCGTCATTAACGTTACTCCAGATTCCTTTTCTGACGGTGCCACTCTGTATCGGGGTTCAAGCCTTGATATTGATCGTGCGATGACGCGTGCTCGGGAGATGGTGGCATCGGGTGCGGCGATTCTGGATATAGGAGGAGAATCTACCCGCCCGGGTGCCAGTCCGGTTTCTGTGAACGAAGAAATGGACAGGGTATTGCCATTGGTGGCGCGTATAGCAGCTGAATTAGAAACAGTCATCTCCGTCGATACGAGTACTCCGGCATTGATGCGTGAGGCGGCGGCTGCAGGCGCAGGTCTGTTGAATGATGTCCGTGCGCTCACGCGAGAAGGCGCTGTGGAGGCCGCCGCGGCCACAGACTTACCCATTTGTCTGATGCACATGCAGGGCGAGCCCGGCAGCATGCAGGTTGCTCCGCATTATGATGATGTTGTGGAGGTCGTCTGTGAATACTTGCGGTCCAGAGTTGCGTCCTGCGAGCGACGAGGTATAGCCCGAAGTCGTTTATTATTGGACCCTGGATTTGGATTTGGTAAGTCAGTCACTCACAATCTACAGTTGCTGCGTGAGTTGCCCCGTCTAGCGGCAGTGGGTCTTCCGCTTGTTGTGGGCCTGTCGCGTAAATCGTTGATTGGCAAACTGTTGGGGAGGGAGGTCGGGCAGCGCCTTCCGGCGAGTCTCGCGTTGGCAGTTCTCGCTGCCCAGCGCGGTGCTGCGGTCATACGGACGCACGATGTGGCCGCCACTGCTGATGCTGTGTCGATGTTAATGGCCTTGGAGGAGTGTGTGGACTTATGAGCAAGC
>JAPKBI010000549.1 GCA_028823475.1 Halioglobus sp.
GACGTCTATTTTGATAATGTGGGCGGCGACATTATGGATGCTGCATTGAACTGCCTAAATAAATTTGCACGGGTCGCTGTTTGTGGCTGGATATCAACCTACAACGTCCCCAATGCACCGGGCCCTTCTAATTTGTGGCAACTGGTCGCCGAGAGCGTCACTATGCAGGGATTCACCTTGCTGGATTATCTGGATCGTTTTGAAGAGGGCATTGGTCAATTGGTCGAGTGGCTAATGGCCGGAGAGATTACGTCCCGCGAAGAGATTGTCGATGGCCTCGACAATGTGTTGCCGACATTTCTTAAATTGTTCGATGGCTCCAATACCGGCAAACTGTTGATTCGGATTCCCGAGGAGTAACTGCAGGTCGAATCGATATGTTTGAGCATGCACGTCTGTCATTAGAAAAAGATTCCGATGTCAATTTATTGAGCTAAAACCTTCAGCAAGGGCTCTATAAGCGTTGCGTCGTTGCGATTGGAGTTGATGTTGAATTTCGAGGGGATGCCGCCAAGCCTGACAATGATGGTTTGGGTCTTTCGGTTAATCATGACCAGCTGCAACCCCATGCCCTCAATCCAAAAAGTCTCAGGCAACGTTGGTAACCCACTATAAATGTGGTAGCCGTAGGCATTACCCGCAGATTCCCCTGTCGCTTGGACAAAAAACCACTCTGGGGTTACGGTGTCGTTAATCATTTTTTCTATCCAATGACTAGAGACCACGGTGTTGCTTTGGCTGAGATACACATTGCCAATAGCCAACCAAGATCGTGCGGTGGCGAACAGGCAACAGTAGCCGGCACTATTGATAATGGCGGCGTCTTCTAGGCCCAAAGGCAGCCACAATTTTTCTTCAATCAGGCGATTCAGTGGTTGCTTATAAATTCGCCCCAGTATGAGATTCAATAGGTGGTAGTTAATGTTGTCATAGCGGAATGCGCGATCCCCGTTAAATGAAATCTCAGCCAGCGGCGTTACAAGCCCGTTACCTTTTAACGTAGCACTAAGGTCCTCTGACGTAGATTGTATACCCGACGTGTGTCTCAGCAAATCTCGAACAGTTAACCCTTCGTTATTCGTGATAACGATCTCTGGAAGGTAGTGCGAAACTGAATCATTTTCTGATTGGATTTTACCTTCATCGATCGCGATGCCAATCATGAGCGCAATAATATTTTTTGCCATAGACATGCCATTAATATTTCTGCCAAGGTCAGCACCGTGTGAGTAGCGTTCATAGACAATTTGACCCTTCTTTTGCACCAGTAGGGCTTCTGTTTGGCTTCTCTCGAACCAAGCATCGAGCGGGTCGCTATCCTCTGAATTTGATACTAATATTGGAGCGACATTAATCGACGTTACGCCGTTAATGGCTTCAGGCATTGATGCTAGGAATGAATCTTGAGATTTCAATAAATCATTGATATGAGCATTCGCCTCGAGCATCAGGCCATCTAGAAGGGTTGTTTTGTATGGACTGAGCATCAGAAGCGCCAATATCAGGGTAAAAGATCCTGCTACTATCGCAAGTTTTCGCCAGCGTTTGCGGCTTCCGCTCATATCTTTACCTAGGCCGGGCGTTCCGACGTTAACAGTGCTGACAGTGTTATATATACCGTATCTGTCCCGACATTAAAAACAGCCCGCTGGGCTGCACATATCCAGATCGGGGCAATAGTCAGTATTCGATGATGGATGATGGGCTCAGCCTGATGGAGGGGTGTAACTCCCACTCATGTCTGAAGGCCCGTT
>JAPKBI010000550.1 GCA_028823475.1 Halioglobus sp.
CCGAGTTCGATCAGCGTAAAGAAGAATTACGCAGACCGACACGCTATTCTATAGAACATATTTATTTTAATCGGGAGCGAGAGGCTGATGTTGATGCCGTCATTGCGAAAATTAACGAGCAAAATCTCACGCCAGATCAGGCGCGAGAATTAAGTTCGCCTTTTTTACCTGGCTACCAGTTCACGGGGCAAACGCCGGACCAGTTGGCGCGCCACTTCGGCGCTTCCTTCGTGGAAAATTTGCAAAAAACTGATCCGCAACCTGCACACTGGGTCGGTCCGGTGCGGTCTACTTACGGACTACACTACGTGTGGGTTAGTGAGCTAGAGCCTTCGAGAGACGCCACTATTGACGAGGTTCGGTTGCAGCTGCAGCGCGACCTAGAGTCCCGCGCTAGAGAAACTGCATTGCGGAATAGCGTTAATGCCACGCGCGAAAACTACGAGATCAGGCGATGAAGAACGTGCGAATCCTATTAGCTCTCATTCTGGGTGTGTGCGCGATACAAGCTGCTCATGGTCACCGTTTCGCGCCTTCACTGCTGAAAGTCAACGAGACCGCCCCACAACAATATAATATGGTGTGGAAGACGCCGGCGCAGGGTGTCAGTAATGTGCCGTTGGAACCCGTGTGGCCCGAGGCCTGTGAGGCTATCAGTGCCAGTCCACCGCAGCTAGAGGGCACAGGCATTGTGACCAGCTGGCAGTTACAGTGTTCTGGGCTGGGAGAAGAGGGCTTGGTGGGTGAGATCCTGGGTGTATCCGGGCTCGGTGCTAGCCAGGCATCAGCGATGGTCATTGTGAGCCTGCTTGACGGGCGCCATTACCAACAGGTGCTCAATGCGGAGCGGCCAGAGTTTGTCGTCCCTGCTGAATCGACGGCCGGTGATGTTGTTGGCGACTATACTCGTCTGGGCATCGAACATATCTGGACGGGTTTTGATCATCTGATGTTCGTGTTTGGCCTGCTATTGCTGGTCGGTGGCGGACGTCGTCTATTTTGGACCATTACCGCGTTTACTGTTGGACACAGCATCACATTGTCGCTTGTTACGCTCGGCTATCTTGATTATCCCGTCGGGTTGGTAGAGTTTGCTATCGCGCTGAGTATCTTTGCGCTTGCCGTTGAATTAACACGAATGAAAAAGCATGACGTTCTTTGGCGAAATCCGTGGTGGTTGGCCGGTGGTTTTGGAATACTGCACGGCATGGGCTTTGCGGGCGCACTGGTTGAAACTGGGCTGCCTCAGGACAATGTTCCGCTGGCACTGTTGTTTTTCAACATTGGAATCGAAGTAGGGCAGATTGCGTTTATTTTGCTGGTGTGGGCGATCTGGTTCGTGATAAGAAAGCCGTTGGCTTCGTGGCAGGACAGACTGTTTCCGATACCCGTTTATATTCTAGGGGCCTTATCGGCGATGTGGTGTATTGAGCGAGGATTGGCGGCGCTGAGTTAGTGAAGCTGGCAACGCATGCCTAGTACCCTAGATATTTCTAGATTACCCTGTCGCTACCGCGCTTTCACGGTCTCGCAGATGGCGCCACACGCTGGTGTATAACTGAATTTTGACAATGGCTACAATAATCAAAGGACACGAAAATGACCACGACTGGATTACAACTTCGCTCGACTGTTAAGGAGGACAACACCCTCGAACTCATACTGGTAGATGTGCCTATTCCCGAGCCCGGCCCTGATGAGGTGCTGGTGCAGGTTGAAGCCGCGCCCTTAAATCCGTCTGATCTGGCAT
>JAPKBI010000096.1 GCA_028823475.1 Halioglobus sp.
GCTGTGGGCTATCGATTGGGAATACTGCGCCATGGGAAGCCCTTGGTATGACCTCGCGGTGGTTGTCAACGGTGATCTACTGTCTAAGGTAGAGACAGAAGCTCTGATAACGGCCTATTTAGGACGCGCCCCCGATGCTCAGGAGCGTAGCCTGCTGGACCAATACAGCTGCATTTACCGTTACTTGGAACTGCTGTGGTACCTGGCACTGGAAAAACCGGCTTTAAACCCAGCGGCGATAGAAGAAAAGTCAGCGGCACTCATGAACCTACTCTCACAAGGTTCAACCTAGTCGCGGAAATTATTGAACTGCACAGGTGCGCCATTGTCTTCTTCGCGCAACAGCGCCATCACCTGCTGTAAATCGTCGCGCTTCTTTCCAGTAACCCGCACCTGATCACCCTGAATCTGAGCCTGAACTTTCAGCTTTGCATCCTTAATCCGCTTAACGATGGCCTTACACTGGCTGGCGTCTAGTCCGTGACGCAGCACGACCGTTGCGCGCACGGTCTTTCCAGTCGTCTGCATGTCTGAAACATCCATAGCTGCCGGATCAATGTCGCACTTGATCAGCGCAGCACGCAACATATCTTCCATCTGGCTCACCTGAAACTCCGCTTCCGCGGTCAGTACCACGCTGCGCTCTTCGCGCTCAAAGGAGGCCTCAATGCCCTTAAAATCGAACCGATTACCGACAATTCTTGCGGCCTGATCCACCGCATTAGTCAACTGATGTATATCCACTTCCGAAACAACGTCAAACGATGGCATACTATTTCTCCAGATTAGATAAAACTAGACACTACATAGTAATGCCCTGCCGTCATTTTTCATAGAATAGGACGATGCGCACAGCGAATAACAGTGGCAAACTGTTACGCCTGACAACGATGCACTTGTCCCCATCTGGGGGCGACGACACAGGCTCACAATGACCACGAGACCGAGAAGTGATATGGCTAAAGATTTCACGACGGGGAGTTTTATCGCGCGCTGGGGCTTCGCCGCAGTGCTGGTTTTAGGCACCTACAACCCTAGTGGCTATTCTTATATTGGCTGGTTGATGACTGAGAATGTCACGTTTGGGCCTGTGCTGGCGATTGTCGGTCTGGTGTTATTAATAGCCTGGATTATCTATTTACGTACGACCTTTCTCTCTATGGGCTGGCTTGGGATCTCCCTCGGAGCGGCTTTGTTTGCTGCCATCATCTGGTTGCTCGTGGATATTGGTTGGCTAACTCTTGATTCAACCGGAATTATTGCCTACTTGGCGCTACTGCTATTGTCGATCATATTGGCGACAGGAATGTCCTGGTCGCATATTCGCAGGCGCCTGACTGGTCAGGTCGACGTGGATGATGTCGAGGGTTGAATCGCCCTAATCAATAGTGGCAGTAAGTTCTTTTATTCTGTTCACTGTTGCCCTCAGTTTTACAGTGCGGGTCGCGCTCAAGACAAACGGTGAGATGAGGCCCTCGCTTCCGATCATCTATAGTCCCGACGTTGACGTGACAGCCATGCAAAATGACGTCTCAGCAATGGGTCTGAGTCGATCGCTTCTGGTGAAGCGTAGGCTGTCGCCAACTGCTGCTCATCATAGGCTCGATGTATCGCATCATGGCAATCGCGGCACGTATAAATTCCATTACCTAGCGCCTCGCGGGTATACGTGCGCTGATAGCGACGACGTCGATGCAGCTTCCGTGGAATGAGGTGATGAAATGTCAGCGGCTGTGGTCTCTGACAAAAAGGGCAAGGGCCCACTGCGTTGCGCCGGGCTACGTTTGTCACATGATATTTTAACATAAAAAATTGTACGCTTAAAACGCGCCACCGGATTGGATCCAAAACAGATTAAACACCGTAATATAGTTAGCAAACAAAATCTGTGCCGGCAAAAGCCACGGCAACCAGTAAAGACGGAGTGACCCATGAGACTTACCGTTAAAGAATTTACCGCACTGCCCGATGGCGCTGATGTCACCATCCACTCGCTCGAGCAGGCGCTTTATCAGGTCACGGTATCCCTGCCCACTGGCCCTCATTTGTTGGTCGACAAGAAAGGGAAAACCATCCGTACCCGAAGTCTACAGCAGATGAGGGAGATACTTCAGGTACTGCCGGTGAACACCATCATGCTGCGGCATGAGTCTGCCTATGATGAGATGATCGGACAGCCACCGCGAGAGTGTAGTAACGCGATGGAGGTCAAACTCTCGCATGAGATGTACCCCGAGCCGATCATTCACTAACCGATTACGGTATCAGCAAGTGACTTATAAGACGCATTACAGGCACCGGGTTCTCAAATTCTGGGTTCTCGCTGCTACGTTTTTTATTACGTTTTTTAACGTCCACGCATCCGCCGTACCGGAGGCGGGTGGCCAGTTTTATCGCTATGACGAGCCTAGTCGAGACGGGTTAGGAAAAATCTATATGGGTAGAGAGATCGCCCGCGTGATGGGCCACCGCGGCGCAAATTGGCTGGAGAGACCCGAGAGAGAGCAAAAAGAACGGACGGACCTGCTGTTTGAGTTGTTGGCGCTGCGCCCCGGAGACACAGTCGCCGATATTGGGGCTGGGACTGGGTACTTTGCGCTGCCGATAGCCACCGCGATAGGTCCATCAGGCCGAGTACTGGCAGTGGATATTCAACCCGAGATGCTAGCAATCGTCGAAGAAAGGGCGCGCGCACTCCAGATTGACAATGTCGTTCTGGTCCTTGCCACCGAGACCGACCCGATGCTGCCCGATAATGACGTCGATCTGGTGCTGATGGTCGATGCTTATCACGAATTTTCTTCCCCACGCGAAGTCATGGCGCGCGTCGCGGACGCGCTGTCCGAAGACGGCAGAGTCGTATTGGTGGAGTACCGTGAAGAAGACCGTGCGGTACCGATAAAGCCACTGCACAAGATGAGTATCGACCAGGCCAAACGCGAGATGGCAGCCGTCGGGTTAGTGCTAGATCAGGTACACGATAATCTGCCCTGGCAGCACGTTATGGTCTTTCGTCGTCAAGTGGAGGCGCAGTGACGCCAACATGAGTCCGTCTTCACGATAGACTTGTAAAGTGACAGCCTATTTATGGCGCTGCAGGCGCTGTTACGCAATGCGTTTAGGGCCTCACCTCCGGTAACTATTTTTTTGGCACAGTCTTACTCTGCACAACCCATCCATAGTTCTTATCTTCGACAACACTAAAAAGCCGTGAAAATACTCACCCTGCCAAGTACCATTAGCATTGATCCAGAACGCACCAGTAAGGACTGCCGTCATGCTAAAGTAATGACGGCATAATCTCTGCGTCCAGAGCCGATGAAACAAGGAGTCACACCGCAATGCGCCGCAATCAGCTCTCAGCCCCACGCCGCATATTTTGACTGCACAGCAGCCGCACTGGCATCTACTGGGCGCAGGTGCGATGGGCTGCCTATACGCTGAGCAGCTTCATAGCAGCGGATGCGATATTACTCTGGTAATGCGCGCCGGGACGCTGCAGACAACGCTACCGGTCATCGTAGAACGTAATGGCACACGCAGTGAAAAACAGTTGCGCATTGTCACCCCTGAAAACCACGAGCCCATCTCACGCCTACTGATTGCAACAAAGGCCTACGACGTGCGCGAGGCCGTGGCGAGTATTGCCCATCTTTTAAGTGATGACAGCGTAATAGTGCTGTTGGTAAATGGCATGGGCCTCGCTGAACAGTTAGCCACGGACTGGCCACACCTAAATATTTTTTGTGGAACCACGACCGAAGGTGCATACCGTCTAGCACCGCAACACATACAGCATACCGGACGAGGAGAGACGCGCATCGGCAAACAGGGTCTGACCCAACCGCCTGCTTGGTTTGCCCACTGGGCTCAAGCGATTGACGCCTGCTTGTGGGATAGCGATATCGACACTGCACTGTGGGCAAAACTGGCCATCAATTGCATCATCAACCCACTGACTACCGCGCACAGGTGCACTAACGGTGCACTAAGCCAGCGCCAGGAACTGGCCGCACAGGTGACGACGCTGTGTAACGAGGTCTCGCAGATCACCAGAGCAGCTGGCTTTGCGGATATTGCAACAGCATTACCACAGTTAGTCACAGGGGTTATCGCGGCAACGGCTAACAACCGTTCGTCCATGCTTCAGGATGTCGAGAACGGTCGGCGCACCGAAATTGATTACATCACCGGCTTCATGTTGCACGTGGCGAACCAGCACGGCATTGATGCCCCTCATAACCGAGCGTTAATGCAACGCATAAAAGACAGTGGCTCCTGAAGCCACCATTCACGATCTCACTACCAATCGCACTTCCTCGAGATTGAAGATACTCGCCATTAGAGTTTCTGTCAGCCGTCAGAGTCGTATCGATCAGCGGAACAGCGCCAACGTCGTACTGCGCACTATATCCCGCCACTGCTGCATCGACATATCAGGGAACAAAATACCCTGCTGGTTAGAATGCGAACCAGATTGCTCGCGATGAATCGCAAACACACACAGATTTACCGCACAGTGCAGGCTAATTTGAATACCCAGCTCGGGCGCCTCGTTCCAATTCGTGGGTTCTCCAGCAGAATAATAGGTGGTTCTGGGAACGGCCCCAACCGGACCGATGACCCGCAACCTACCCAGCTGTTCCGCCAGCGCGTTCTTCACCTCCTGCACCAGCCAGGGGAAATGTCGGGCAGCAATTCCGTTTCTGCACCCACAGAGGTTATCGGCAACCCGAACTCAATAGGCGTCACCCTGCTTCGCAGCGTCAGCACTGACGCTGTTTTTTAAAACCGACGCTTACCCCAGGTCATCAAGGGCCGCTCTACGCAGTAATAGCTCAGGGCCGCCAGCACCAGAGTGGCGGGCAGGCTAATTATCAACGCCAACAGGCTCATCGAGGGCGTGCTCCACATATCCGGCCACAGCAGCACCAGCGCCCGCATCACCTGAAAGTGCCATAAATAAATACCAAAGCTCACGTGACCGAGCCATACAAAAATCGCGCCACTTAGCCAGCGCCACTCGCGCGTGGGTTCCCGGAGACCATAAACCAACATTGCGATGGCCACGGCGACCATAGGCGGCCACACAACAAGTATCCAATGGCCTGTCCAATACACCGCAGTTAACTGCAGTTGCCAATGCATGAGGCCCAGCAACCCTAACATGCCCAAAAACACAGCAAGACGCTTATGAGATACAGAAGGCGTTGCTGGTAAAAAATTGAGGGAAAACCCAAGCATAAAGGTAAAGAATACGCCAATCAGAGAGTCCAATATCGGCAGAGTGACAACATAATTAGCAACATCGGTAGCCGAAAAAACCCAGCTGCGCCAACCCAGTGTGATCAGCAGCGCAGCCAGCAGCAGCAAACGCCAATCCAGTCGTCGGCACACAATACCTATCAACGGCAACACTAGATAGAACCCCAGCTCAACGGGCAGCGTCCACCACACTCCATTGATTGGTGCGGCCATCATCGGAGGCAAATTAATCCATAACAAAAACTGCAGTAGCAAGGTATCGTAGCCTGCTTGTGTGATCAGCCCCGGTATCGCTCCGGCAACGATCAGTAGTACCGCAAGCTCGGCCCACACCGCTGGATAGATTCTTAAAAATCGCCTTGCCCAAAATCGCTTTAAAAATCTCAAAGATAGTTGAGTGCTAATAACCTGCGAGCCCAGCAACCAACCAGAAAGGATAAAAAACAAAGGCACTCCCATCCACCCAAAACCGATATAGGTAGTGGGATCTAATAAGGTAGCAGCGGGGAAAAACTGTTGCAGCCATTCCCCCCCGGTGGGGAAGATCTGCTCCCAGTGGAAGAACAATACAGCTAATGCAGCAATACCACGTAACGCGTGCAGGCTAGGCCGAAACCTGTTCATTGTTTAAACTTCGGCGGCATCAAGCGCGCCTACAAAGTTTACGAGGCACCTAGCGTACCATTGATTATTTCTAACATGAGTGCGTCTAAAACCTCCGTACGCTCTACAAAGACCAAGTATAGGACAAATAAAAGGGCTATTGTGAAAAAGCAGTCTCATCAATACGAGTTACCGCGCCTAAAAATATCAAAGCTAGTCGGCCTCCCTCACTGAATATCTGCCGATGCGAGTGATCGGCTAATTCATATCCGTTCATTCATGAACGATAGCATGCAACAGTCCGTGCCACCCGTTTTTCAGTAGCGCCGTTGCTGATTTAGCGTTGTGGTTGCGGATTCGCTTCCTGCCAAAAGACGCAATGGCTAGGTGGTGCCCGCGATGGTGGCACCAGTTGCGGTAGGGTAGAGCTGCCTTGTTTCTTCTCGCGACGGTGAGTCAGAATCCGGTCGATAACGTTCTGGCCCTCAAACCACGCAATGACGCTCAACGACCCACCACACCGGACACAGGTCGCCATGTCAATATTGAAAACCCCCTTGAGCCGTTGGGCCTAGATCGTACCCGGTAAAGCGAAGCAAGCTCTGATTAACATTGGTCTGTCCCCACTTTTCCGTGCATAGTCGCCTTCGTATCGATCAGCGGAACAGCGCCAACGTCGTACTGCGCACTATATCCCGCCACTGCTGCATCGACATATCAGGGAACAAAATACCCTGCTGGTTAGAATGCGAACCAGATTGCTCGCGATGAATCGCAAACACACACAGATTTACCGCACAGTGCAGGCTAATTTGAATACCCAGCTCGGGCGCCTCGTTCCAATTCGTGGGTTCTCCAGCAGAATAATAGGTGGTTCTGGGAACGGCCCCAACCGGACCGATGACCCGCAACCTACCCAGCTGTTCCGCCAGCGCGTTCTTCACCTCCTGCACCAGCCAGGGGAAATGTCGGGCAGCAATTCCGTTTCTGCACCCACAGAGGTTATCGGCAACCCGAACTCAATAGGCGTCACCCTGCTTTGCAGGGTCAGCACTGACGCTAACGCAATCATAATCACAATGGCAAGCGCAGCAGCTGTGCGAACTGGCCACCTGAGCGCTGTTATCCGCCGCCATAACCCGGCGACTCTGGTGCCGGAGTGCACCAGTGCAGACGGTCCCTGGCGCGCCAAGCCCTTAGGTATCGATAGCGGGATATAGGCAGGAGATTCGCACCGAAAATAGGGGCGAGCTTCAAGCAATAGACTATTACCAGATGATATCGGAAGCCTCCGCAACAGCGACCGCAATACCTGTCGTACCTTGTGCACGTGATTGGCTCTCTTAGCTGGGTCTTTCTGCAGAAGCCCATCGATCAGTTCTACCAGCTGATCCGGCAGCTCCACATCGCTACCAACGATGTCCTTTAAGGGGCGAGCGGAGTGCGTTAGCAGCAAATTCGGGTCAGGCCGCCCATCACGAAAAAAAGGCTGTTCGCCGCTCAGCATGCGGTAAAAAAGACAGCCCAACGCGAACAGGTCGGCACGTCCATCTAGCGGATGGCCTAGATACTGTTCCGGAGATAGAGCATGAAAGCTTCCCGCCGCCCATTGCCGGGATGGCTCC
>JAPKBI010000551.1 GCA_028823475.1 Halioglobus sp.
TGGTAGGATTGAGAAATCAACATCGCCATAAATTGCGGGAATCGCTTCTTTCTGCTCTAAAACACAGTCGCGATACATCGACACTT
The DNA here is from genome assembly GCA_028823475.1 of Halioglobus sp. GTDB lineage: Bacteria > Pseudomonadota > Gammaproteobacteria > Pseudomonadales > Halieaceae > Marimicrobium. The sequence continues at coordinate 87 of JAPKBI010000551.1, forward strand.
CACTAGACGCCATGAGCTTGTTCTCTCAGATTCGTAAAAATACCGTGTCATGACGCTATATCATTCGAACGGTTTGTCAATGCATGGCCGCCCGTTGGTGGCGAGTTAGGACCTCATGGATTACAATTCAGTACATTGAAACGAATTTTAATTAGTTATTACTAGTATTTTGCTTTCAATGACCGTAATTAGCGAGGCCTTAGGCCCATAGCTAAAAAAAGCTGTTACCATCTTCACCCTCAATATTCAGGTTGCCCATCATGGTCAAACAGATAAAATTAATGCAAAAATGCGTTTGGCTCCCAGTGCTGATGACCGTCGCAATCATTCAACTCCAAGCGTGTGGCAAAGACCAGCCCGTTGCCGCGCCGAAGGGTGTTCCCGTTACTGTGCTTAAGGTCGTTCCGAAAGATACCCCCGTTACGCTGGAGTTCGTAGCGCAGACACAAAGCTCTCAGGGCGTCAATATTCAGGCCCGAGTGTCAGGGTTCCTAGAGAAACGCGTTTACATCGAAGGCTCAGCAGTCAGCAAGGGCGATGTTCTGTTTCAAATGGATAAAAAGCCGTTCCAAGCGCAAGTGGATGCGGCTAAAGCCGCATTACAGCGGTACGAGGCATCCGTCGGGGTAGCTCGGGCAAATCTCGCACGTACAAAGCCACTGGTTGAACAAAATGCGCTATCACAGCGCGACCTTGATGATGCGCAGGGCCAGTTTGAAGAGGCCTCCGCTGCTGTTGCAGAATCGAAGGCGCAGCTATACAGCGCTCAACTCAATCTTTCGTACACAACGATTACTTCACCTGTGGATGGCGTGAGTAGTATGTCGGCAATAGCAGATGGCTCCTATCTTGATGCAGCAAACTCGCAGCTGACGACCGTCTCAGTGCTTTCGCCTATGTGGATTAATTTTAGCCTGTCTGAAAATATACTGGCACGCATCGTTGCTGAAGAGGAGAAGGGGGTACTAAAGGCACCAAAAAACAACGAGTATTCAGTGCAAATAGTGTTGGTAGACGGGACTATCTTCCCACAACGCGGCCGTATCGACTTTAGAGATCCGTCCTACAACGTGGACACCGGCACATTCCTGATTCGAGCCTCCGTTGATAACCCTGCTGGTGTTCTTCGACCAAATCAATATGTGCGTACTCAGCTTATAGGCGCAGTTAGACCCGACGCAATCCTCATCCCACAGCGTGCTGTGCAGCAAAGCGCAAACGGCCACTTCGTCTGGGTCGTCGATAAGTCAAACAAAAGCAAGTTAAGATCTGTAACAGTAGGCGAATGGAACGGGGCCGACTGGTTTATCAATGAGGGGCTTGCCAGCGGTGACCGAGTCGTCGTCGACGGTGCGATCCGTCTGACTCCGGATACGCTTGTCTCTATTACAGCGGCCGACGCGCGGCAAGATAAAAGTTCTCCCTCCGCAACATCAACTAAGTAGGTAGGGAGTCAACCAATATGTTTTCGCGATTCTTTATAGAACGACCAATTTTTGCCGGTGTCGTGGCGATTGTCCTCTGTTTAGCCGGTTTAGTCTCTATGTCTGTTCTACCGGTGCAGCAATACCCAACAATCACTCCAGTCCAGATCAACGTTTCTGCCTCCTACCCCGGCGCCGACTCTCAGACGCTGG